>JBFJWR010000191.1:0-5888 GCA_041623535.1 Pseudomonadales bacterium | reverse complement strand
TGGCGCAGCCGGGCCCTCGACCTGGAGCACCTGGACCGCTCCGCGGACGGCACCCTCAAGGGCGCGCTGCGCGCCACCGAGGGCTCCCTCGTCGAGGCCGTGCTGATCCCCGAGGAGGGTCGCACCACCCTGTGCATCTCCACCCAGGTGGGCTGCCCGCTCGCGTGCTCCTTCTGCGCCACCGGCGCCCTGGGCTTCTCGCGCAACCTCTCCACGGCCGAGATCATCGACCAGGTCTGCCGCATGCGGGAGGTCCTGCCCACGGGCCGTGCCATCACCAACGTGGTGTTCATGGGCATGGGCGAGCCCCTGCTGAACCTCGATGCGGTGCTGGATGCGATATCCATCATGACCGAGGACCTGGGGTACGGCCTGTCCCGGCGGCGGGTGACCGTCAGTACCGCTGGCGTGGTGCCGGGTATTGAGCGACTGGGTCGCGAGGCGGATGTATCGCTGGCCATCTCGTTGCATGCCCCGTTTGATGAACTGCGCAACACGCTGGTGCCGGTGAATCGCAAGTATCCGATCGCCAAATTGCTGGAAGCCTGTCGTGGCTACCTGGGCACCACCGCGGCGCGCAAGTCGATCACCATTGAATACACGCTGATGGCCGGCGTGAATGACCAGCCGGAACACGCGGTCGCGCTGGCCGAATTGCTGGAAGGGTTTCCCTGCAAGCTGAATCTCATACCGTTCAACCCGTTTCCGAATTCCGGCTACCGCCGGCCGTCCAACGTCGCCGTCCGGGCGTTTCAGGCGCGCTTGCAACGACAGGGTTTTATTGTGACAGTGCGTACTACGCGGGGTGATGATATTGACGCTGCGTGCGGGCAACTGGTCGGCGATGTCCACGACCGCACCCGTCGTTCCGATCGCTACATTGCCCGCGTGTCCGCGCAGGACGCAGCGCAAATTTCAGGGACCGCTTGAGCATGCTATTGACTTCAGAATCCATTCGCACACTGGTACGCGGTTTTCATGCTGCCGGTGCATTCCTGCTGCTGCTTTGGCTCGCGGGCTGTGTGCATACCGTCGAAGGCGAAACCATGCCCGAAGCGCAGTCCAAGGAAGATCGGGCCAAGGCCAGCGTTGAACTCGGCCTCGCTCACCTGCGCAATGGAGATCGGCAGAATGCAAAGCGGCCACTCTTGCACGCACTCGAGGTTGACCCGCGATCACCGGATGTACACCACGCACTGGCCATCATGTATGCCGGTGACCTGGAGCATGGGCTGGCCTATGAGCATTACACCCGGGCGCTGCAACTGAAGCCGGATTACACCCAGGCACGGAATAACTTCGGCGCCTACCTGCACAGCCGGGGTCGATACGTGGAAGCCATAGAGCAGATGCAACTCGCGGCCGCCGACACCCTGTACCCTCGTCGTTTCGTGGTATTCGAAAACCTCGGACTGGCGTACCTGGAGACCGGGCGGGTGCGCGAAGCTGAAGAAGCCTTCCGCCGGGCGCTGAATCTGAATCCGAACCAGTCGCGCTCCCACCTGGAGCTCGCCGAGCTCTATTTCAATACCGGCAAGATCGAGCCTTCCTATAACCATTTCCAGCGCTTCCAGGCGCTGCATGACGGCGCAGATGCGCGCGCGCTCTGGCTGGGTATTCGCCTGCAGCGCAAACTGGAAAACAGGGATGCGGTGGCCAGTTACGCACTGCAGTTGCGCAACCTGTTTCCTGCTTCTGAAGAATACCGGTTGTACCGGGAAACAGTTGAGTGATGGCTACGAGTCGGACTGGCGATTCCTACACACCGTTTCCCCGCCCGCTGCGCTCGCATCCGGGCATCATGCTGCGCGAGGCGCGTGAGGCGGCCGGCATCGATCAGCGCACGCTGGCCGAAGAACTGTACCTCACCCTGCATTATGTACAGGCGATCGAAGAAGGTGATTTTTCGCGCCTGCCGGGCGCCACGTTTCTGCGCGGTTACCTGCGCAGTTATGCCCGCCGGCTGGGAATTCCGGAAAGCCGCGTCATCGAGTCACTCGAAGAGTACCAGCGCGACCAGGCGGAAGCCGATGGTCGCAGACCCCGGCGGGGTGAAGGGGACGGAGAAGAGTGGGGCCGCTGGATCTGGCTGAGCATGGCATTGCTGCTGGCCGGGCTGGTCATGATGGGCCTGTACTCGGTACTGGCGCCGACGGATAGCGAAGTTGAACTCGTTTCCGTGGCGGAAGAGGCAGAAGAGGCAGAGCGCACAGAAGAAAACGTGCCGGCGCCGGTTGTCGGCCGCCTGACTGCACTGCCGGAAGCACAGATTGCCGCCTGGAAGCGCGAAGAGAAAGCACGCATACCGGTCGCCGTCAGCGCGCCGCAGGATCTGCCCGAACCCCAGGTGGTTGAAGATCAGGATGCTGCCGATGCACTGCCGGTCGCCGTATCACCGGCGCCGGTGGTGGACCGCTTTGAGCAGCGCGACAGTTCCCTGGAATTACACTTCAAAGCTGATACCTGGGTACGTGTGAAGGATGCTGCCGGAAAAACCCTCGCGTTTGGCGTCAAGCCTGCTGGTGAAGTGCTCAGACTGAGTGGCGAATCCCCATATTCCATCCGCATTGGCAATGTGGCCGGCACCAGGCTGATTTTTAACGGCGAAGAGGTCGATCTGAGCGCGCATGACCGGAAGAATATCGCCAATTTTATTCTGAATTAGTATGCAGTACCGAATTCCCATTCAGCGTCGAAAATCCCGGCAGATCCACGTGGGCAACGTGCCGATTGGTGGCGATGCGCCGATTGCCGTGCAAAGCATGACCAATACGGAGACCTGTGACGTCGCCGCGACGGTCGCCCAGATCAATGCAATCGCGAATGCGGGAGCCGACCTGGTGCGGGTTTCAGTGCCCAGCATGGATGCGGCCGAGGCGTTTCGCGCCATCCGCGCCCGGGTGAACGTGCCGTTGGTGGCCGACATACACTTTGACTACCGGATTGCCCTGAAGGTCGCCGAATACGGCGTCGATTGCCTGCGCATCAATCCGGGCAATATCGGTCGTGAGGATCGCATCCGGCAGGTGGTCAGCGCTGCGGCAGATCGTGGCATCCCGATCCGGGTCGGCGTGAATGCCGGTTCCCTGGAGAAAGACCTGCAACAGAAGTACGGAGAACCGGTGCCCGATGCGCTGGTCGAGTCCGTGATGCGGCATGTCGAGATTCTCGAGAAGTTCGGCTTCCACAACTACAAGGTGAGTGTGAAGGCTTCTGATGTCTTCATGGCCGTTGCTGCGTACCGCATCATCGCCGGCATGATAGACCAGCCACTGCACCTCGGGATCACCGAGGCGGGCGGATTCCGCTCAGGCTCGGTGAAGTCAGCCATCGGCATGGGCATCCTGCTGATGGAAGGCATAGGCGACACCATTCGCGTCTCGCTGGCTGCCGATCCGGTGCAGGAAATAAAAGTCGGTTACGACATTCTGAAAAGCCTCCACCTGCGCTCGCATGGCATCAATTTCATTGCCTGCCCGAGTTGTTCGCGGCAGAACTTTGATGTCATCGCAACCCTGAATGAACTGGAAACCCGCCTGGAGGACGTCAACGTCGCCATGGACGTGGCCGTGATCGGATGCGTGGTCAATGGGCCCGGCGAGGCACGCGAAGCTGATATTGGTCTGACCGGCGGATCGAAACAGACTTCGCTGGTGTATGTGGATGGTGAGCCCCACCGCAAACTGGATAACCAGAGCCTGGTTGACGACCTCGAGAAGATGATTCGTGACAAGGCTGAAGCCCGCGCCCGTGCGCAGGCTGACACCATCGCGCGCGGCTGAAGGACAGAACGGCCCCATGAGCAATCGACTGCAGGCCGTGCGCGGCATGAACGATATTCTGCCGGGCGTCACCCCGGGCTGGCAGTGGATGGAACGCTGTATTGCCGAGACCGTCCAGGCCTATGGCTTTTCCGAGATTCGCATGCCGGTCATGGAGCCAACGGCACTGTTTGCGCGCTCGATTGGCGAAGTCACCGATATTGTCGAGAAAGAGATGTATACCTTCGAGGACCGCAATGGTGACAGCATCACCCTGCGACCCGAAGGAACCGCCGGTTGTGTACGCGCCGGTGAGCAGCATGGACTGCTTTACAACCAGGTGCAGCGTCTCTGGTACCTGGGGCCGATGTTTCGCCATGAGCGACCGCAGAAAGGGCGTTACCGGCAGTTCCACCAGGTGGGCGTTGAGGTGTTCGGATTGCCCGGGCCGGATGTCGACGCGGAACTGATACTGCTTTGCGCCCGCCTGTGGCGCAAACTGGGTATTGCTGAAAGCGTGACCCTGCAAATCAATTCGTTGGGCAGTGCGGAAGCGCGTACCGCCTACCGCGACAGCCTGGTGGCATTTTTGCAGTCGCATCACGACGAACTGGATGCGGACAGTCAGCGTCGTCTTACCAGCAACCCATTACGCATTCTGGATTCCAAGGTGCCGCAGACCCAGGCCCTGCTGGCGGATGGACCGGTGCTGGCGGATTACCTGGATGACGAATCGGCAGCGCATTTTGCCGGCTTCTGTGCGCTGCTCGATCGCGCGGGCGTGGCCTATGAAATCAATCCGCGCCTGGTGCGGGGTCTCGATTATTACGGCAAGACGGTTTTCGAATGGGTCACCAGTGCGTTGGGTGCACAGGGTACGGTATGCGCCGGTGGGCGTTATGACGGCCTGGTCGAGCACCTCGGTGGGAAAGCGACCCCGGCGGTGGGATTTGCCATGGGCCTGGAAAGACTCATCCTGATGCTCGAAACGCTGGGCGTGCTCGAACAGTTGCCGGCCAGTACGCCGCATGCCTGCGTGGTGGCAGTCGGTGAGGCTGCCGAGCAGGAACGCCTGGTGCTGGCCGAGCGACTGCGGGATGCGCTGCCGGCGCTGCGCCTGGAAGTCATACTCGGGACTGGCGGCATGAAAGCACGCATGAAGAAAGCCGACCGCAGTGGCGCGCGTTACGCGCTCATCCTTGGCGAAAGCGAACTGGCCGCCGACCAGATTACGGTGCGGGACTTGCGGAGCGATGGCGCTCAGGTTACCGTCGCCGCAGCAGAAATTTCCGGGTGGCTGCAAGGCCACCTGACCGTCACCTAGCGTACGCAGGACAGAATAACGCATGGGATACACGACCGAAGAAGAACAGGTGGAAATGCTCAAAAGATGGTGGCGCGAGAGTGGTGCGTCCATCATCGGCGGGATCGTGCTGGCAATCGCCCTGATCTTCGGCTGGCAGGGCTGGCAGAAGCACCAGCTGGAGCAGAAGCTCGCCGCTTCCGTGATCTACCAGCAACTGGGTGATGCCTGGGGTACGGTCTCGCAGGCCGGTGCCACCGAGAAAGACGAAAATACCTATCGCCACCTGGTGCACGTATTACAGGACGAGCACGGCAGCTCGGTCTATGCACAGTTGGGTACGCTCCAGTTGGCGCGTTTCCTGGTGGAACGGGACGACCTGCCGGCTGCCCGCGCACAATTGCAGTGGGTGCTGGACAATGACCCGGCCGAGCCGGTTGCCGAAGTCGCTCAACTGCGGCTGGCACAGGTGCTGTTGGCAGAAAAAGACGCGGCCGGCGCCCTGGCACTGCTGGACGCCAACCCGCCCGCGGCACTTGAGGTTGACTGGCAGGAACTGCGCGGCGATGTGCTGATGCAGATGCAGCGCCAGAAAGATGCAGTGCTGGCATATCAGAAAGCCGATGAACTGGCGACAGCCATGGGGCAGCGTCGTCCGCTTCTGGAACTCAAACTTGATGACCTGGCCGCTTCCGCGGAGGAATCCTGATGATCGAATTGCTGGCAGACAAACCCGTCCTGAATTTTCCCCGCCTGCGCGCTGCGGTCTCGCTCGCGTTATCCAGCCTGCTGGTGACGGTGGCCGGGTGTGGCCTTCTGGGTAG
>JBFJWR010000190.1:0-5892 GCA_041623535.1 Pseudomonadales bacterium | reverse complement strand
GGGCGCTGAGAATCTGCCCGGAGGGGAACTCGCTGGCGTAGACCTCGTTGAGCAGGATCTTCAATACCGATTTGTAGGGTGAATCGATGCCCTTGTAGATCTGCCACAGCCCCGCGCCGACAAACTCACCGGGAGGAATCAGCGTGATGCCGCCGAGGTCTATGGTGTCGTCTTTCGGAATGAACCGCTTGCTACGCAGAATTTCTGCATGTTCATCGTGCATGCCACTGCGCGCGGGTGGCACCAGCCACCAGATCGGGTAGCGCCCGGCCAGCAGCACGCCGGTCCGGTAGAACTCGTCAAGTAGCAGGTAGTGCTGCGCGCTGCCGCAATTCTCAGTTGAGAGGTTGCCGGTTTCGCCATGACTGAAGCGGGTTGGAGACATCAGGAAAAAATGCGCTTCGACCCCCAGGGTCATGCACCAGGCGCTGATACGTGCACACTTCTTTTCGAGTTCTGCCAGTTGGGCGGGTTCGAGCCCGCTGCGATGGCAGACCCAGACGTCAAGATCGCTGCTGCTGGTCTGACCCAGGGTGCCGGTGCTGCCCATGAGGAACAGGCTGTAGATGTCGGGGTCGCGCAGGCGATCCGACTGGTACTTGTAACTGCGGGTAACCTGGCGCGCAGCACGAATGGCATTGTCATCCGGCTGGTAGTTGGCCAGTCCATAGGGCACGTCACGGGACACGAAGCCCGGCAACAGGGGGTGATTGGCGGCGTACAGCAGGGGGAGTACATCCAGCACGCATTCCTTGCGTGACCCCAATGCCTCGCGGGTGCGCTGCAGGCGCTCCAGGTTGATCGCGAGGAAGCGATCCTTGAGCCGACGCAGATCCTTGCGGTCCAGCCCGTCATCCAGGTCCGCACGAATCAGGTCGTAGCTGGTCACGGGACTAGCCGAGTTGCTCGCGCGCCAGCCTGATGGATTCCCGCACTGCCCCAGGTGCGGTGCCGCCCGGATGATTACGCGCCTCCACCGAGCCCTCCAGGGTCAGGCAGTCCGCGACATCTTCGGCGATGGACGCATGCAGTGCCTGCAGTGTGGCCAGTGGCAGGTCCTCGAGACCGCAGTTCTCGCTGATGGCCCGTTGTACGGCCTTGCCAACCACCTCGTGGGCGTCGCGGAACGGCACCCCTTTGCGAACCAGGTAATCGGCCAGATCGGTGGCGGTGGAAAAGCCGGCCGCCGCCGCCGTGCGCATGCGTTCTGCAACCGGCTGCAGGGCCGGAATCATGTCGGCGAACGCGCGGGTCGAGGCGATGGTGGTGTCCAGCGTATCGAAGACCGGTTCCTTGTCTTCCTGGTTATCCTTGTTGTAGGCCAGCGGTTGCCCCTTCATCAGGGTCAGCAGGGCGATCAGGTTGCCATTCACGCGGCCGGTTTTGCCCCGCACCAGTTCAGGTACGTCCGGGTTTTTCTTTTGCGGCATGATGGATGAACCGGTGCAAAACCGGTCGGGCAGGTCGACGAAACCGAACTGCGGGGAATTCCACAGCACCAGTTCTTCGGCCATGCGCGACAGGTGGGTCATGAGCAGGGCGCCGGCGGCGCAGAACTCGATGGCGAAATCCCGGTCGCTGACAGCGTCCAGCGAATTGGACGTGATGCCTTCAAATCCCAGTTCAGCCATGGTCTGCAGGCGGTCAATCGGAAACGTGGTGCCGGCCAGCGCGGCGCTGCCGAGCGGGCATACATTGACCCGGCGGCGGCAGTCCTGCAGGCGTTCGCGATCGCGGCGCAGCATGCAGAACCAGGCCATCAGGTGATGGGCCAGGGTGATGGGCTGTGCTGCCTGCAGGTGGGTGAAGCCGGGCATGATGGTGGTGCAATGGGCCTCGGCGAGGGTCAGCAGGCCCTGTTGCAGGCGCAGGAGTTCGGCCTGCAGCGCATCGATGCCGGCCCGTAGGTGCAGGCGCAGATCGGTGGCGACCTGGTCATTGCGGGAGCGCCCGGTGTGCAGCTTCTTGCCGACGTCGCCACAGATTTCGACCAGCCGTGCCTCGATGTTCATGTGGACATCCTCGCGCGCCACCGACCATTCGAAGCGGCCGGCCTCGATCTCTTCGCGGATCTGCCCGAGACCGGTGATGATCCGGTCGGCCTCGTCTTTCCCGATGATGCCGGTGCTGCCCAGCATGCGCGCGTGCGCCACCGACCCGGCGATATCTTCCGCATACATGCGCCGGTCGAACTGCACCGAGGCGGTGAACGCCTCGACAAAGGCATCTGTGGCCTCGCTGAAGCGGCCGCCCCAGGGTTTGGCCGGTACGTCGCTGGCCTGCGGCTTGCTCATGCTGAAGTGCTCCCGAATGAATTTTCCCATTATAGGGAATACCGGGTCTTATTCAGAGCGGCGACAGCCGCGCGAGGGTGTAAACTGCTCTGAACCTTCTGCCATGGCCCTGCCTAACCGTGTCTGCGACCCCTTCGCTGTCCCCTGCCCGTCGCAATTCCGGAGCAACGCTGTTCCTGCCGGACCTGTGTGCCCCCGGCGCTGTGCTGGCGATGATCATCTCGGTGGAGTTATTCGTCATCGTGATCATGCTGGGCGCTTTTGGTATTCGCGGCTTCTCCTGGGAATTCCTGGCAGTCACTTCGTTCCTGGCGCTCTGGGTGGTGCTGACCAGTGCGGCGCTGCTGTGTTTTATCCGTGCCCGGCTGCAGAAGCTGCCACTGGCCGTCGGGGTGTCCATCAGCATGCTGATCATCATGAGCGTGACCCTGCTGTTCAGCCTGCCGGCTGACTGGGTGGCCCAGGGCATGCCCGAGCGCGGGATGCTGGCCACGCTGGATTGGCTCAACGTGCTGCGGAACCTGCTGATCGCGGCCATAGTCGGCGGCATGCTGCTGCGATATGTGCAGGTGCAGTCGGCCCTGCAGCAGCGAGAGCATGCCGAGTTGGAGCAGCGCTACCGGGCGCTGCAGGCCCGCATACGGCCCCATTTTCTGTTCAACAGCATGAATATGCTGGCCGGCCTGGTGCGGTCCGATCCGGGCCTGGCGGAGACCGCTATTGAAGACATGTGCGAATTGTTCCGGGCGGCCCTGCAGGACCACCTGCAGCCGGTCACTTTTGCCGAGGAACGCGAGTTGTGTGAAAGCTATTTGCGCATAGAGCAGTTGCGGCTGGGCGATCGGTTGCAGGTCGACTGGACCGGAACCGACCTGCCGGGCTGGGTGCCCATCCCGTTGCTGACGGTGCAGCCCCTGCTGGAGAATGCCGTCTATCATGGAGTCCAGACGCGAACCCGGGGCGGCACGGTGCATATCATGGCGACCATGCGCGATGCGCAGGTGCATATCGAGGTGCGCAACCCGCAACCCGATCGCGGCGTCGTGCAGCCGGGCAACCAGATGGCGCTGGATAATATCCGTCAACGCCTGGTAACGGCTTTCGGCGCCAATGCAAGCCTGCGCGTGGAAAGCGGGGCCGATGAATTTCGCGTCTGGCTGACCTACACGCCGCCGGCTCCGGGACCCCGGGAGTAAGCATGAAAGTACTGGTTGTGGATGACGAACCCCTGGCGCGTCGACGCCTGGTGGACCTGTTGTCAGAAACGGAACGCTATGAAGTGGTCGGCGAGGCGCAGGACGGGCCCGCCGCGGTGCGCGCCTGTGTGCAACTGCAGCCGGATGCCGTGCTGCTCGATATTCGCATGCCGGGCATGGATGGAATCGAGGTTGCCCGTCATCTGGACAGCATGGAGAATCCGCCGGCAGTCGTTTTCTGCACCGCTTTTGACCAGTACGCGATGTCTGCTTTCGATGTCCATGCCGTGGGGTATTTGCTCAAGCCGGTGCGCCGGTCTGCGTTGCTGGATGCGCTGGATGGTGCCCGGCGAACCAACCGGGCGCAGATCAGTGCCCTGGAAACCGGGCTGGCCCCGGAGCGGGACGGCGCGCGCAGCCATCTCAGCGTCCGCAGCCATCGAGGCATCGACCTGATCGCCATCGAAGACGTGTTTTATTTCATGGCCGATCAGAAGTATGTTCGCATCCGGCATCGTGGTGGTGAGATGCTGACCGACGAGCCGCTCAAAGACCTGGAAAACGAATTTTCCGACCGCTTCCTGCGTGTGCACCGCAATGCGCTGGTATCCCGCCGCCTGCTGGATGGGCTGGAGCGCGATCGCGCCGGCCATTTCCAGGTGCGCTTCAAGGATGTGGAAGAACGCGTTCCCGTGAGCCGGCGCTGCGTGCCGGAAATCAAGAAACTGTTGCTGGAGTTGTAATGATCATCCGAATAACCGGGCCGGCTGGCCGGTCGGGCGGTGCCGTGTGAGTCGGGTGGTGCGGATTGCCACCCGGAAAAGCCCCCTGGCCCTGTGGCAGGCCGAACATGTGCGGGCACGCCTGCTCGACCTGCACCCTGAACTGCAGGTCGAGTTGCTGCCCATGCGCACTCAGGGCGACCGTATACTCGATGCGCCGCTGGCAAAAATCGGCGGCAAGGGGCTGTTTGTAAAAGAACTGGAGAACGGCCTGCTCGACGGCAGCGCCGACCTTGCGGTGCATTCGATGAAAGATGTGCCCATGCACCTGCCGGACGGACTGCAGATTCCCGTGGTGTGTACCCGCGAAGATCCTCGTGACGCGTTTATTTCCAACCATGGTGTCGCTTTTGCCGAACTGCCGGTGGGTGCCCGGGTGGGTACCGCCAGCCTGCGCCGGCGCTGCCAGTTACTGTATCTGCGGCCGGATCTGCAGGTGGCCAATCTGCGCGGCAACGTGAATACCCGCCTGGCCAAGCTGGATGCCGGTGAATACGACGCGATTGTGCTGGCCACCGCCGGTCTCAAGCGCCTGCAGCTGGAGGCGCGAATACAGGCGAGCTTTGACCCGGGCGAAATGTTGCCTGCCGTGGGGCAGGGTGTCATGGGCATCGAATGTCGCGGCGACGATGACGAACTACAGGAACTGATTGCGCCCTTGCACGACGAGCATACGGCCCTGTGCGTGGCCAGTGAAAGGGAAGTGAACCGTCGTCTCGGCGGTGGTTGCCAGGCGCCGGTGGCCTGTCACGCGATCCTGACGGACAGTCACCTGGATATGGAAGCCCTGGTGGGCGCGCCGGATGGCAGCCGGGTACTGTTCGCCAGCGCCGCCGGGCCGGTGGAGGATGCGCAGCTGCTGTGCACCGATATTACCAACCAGTTGCTGGATCAGGGTGCCGAGGAGTTGCTGGAATCCCTGCGCGAATTCGATGGCTGGTGAGTTCCGGGTACTTCTGACCCGCCCGGCCGGTCGCGGTGCCGAATTGACCGCCCTGCTGGCAGCCGATGGCTGCAGTGTCACGCACATCCCCTGTCTTGCCATCGAGCCGGTGGAGTTTGCGCATCAGCCGCGGGAAATCGCTGACCTCGACGTTTATCGGGTGGTGATCTTCGTCAGCCCGGCGGCGGCCGAACTGGCCGGCGAACTGATTACCCGCTACTGGCCGCAGTGGCCGGTGGCGATTACCTGGGTGGCGACCGGTGCTGCCACCGCGAGGTGCCTGGTCACCGCCGGTCTTGCAGAACCAGTGCTGGTTCCGTCCGCGGAGACCTGCGAAAGTGCCGAAGGCATGCTGCAGCTGGACGCCCTGCAGGATGTACAGGACGCGCGGGTGCTGATCTGCAAGGGTAGTGGTGGGCGCGAACTGCTGGCGCAGACACTGCTGGCACGTGGCGCGCAGGTGCATGAACTTGAGTTGTACCAATGCACCCTGCCGGCCGAAGTTGGCGCCGGTTTGCAACAGCAGCTGGCCGGGTCTCCGCCCGACCTCGTGGTGGTGCTGAGCGGCCGTACGCTGGACAACCTGCTGGAACTGGCCGGTGGGCTTGCATCCCGGCTTACAATGGTGCCAATCTGCGTCCCGGGGGAGCGACTGGCGCTGCGCGCCCGGCAGGCCG
>JBFJWR010000189.1:0-5920 GCA_041623535.1 Pseudomonadales bacterium | reverse complement strand
GACCGGGCGCGGCTTACGGCCGCCACCGTGCGGCCCGACAGCCCCCTCTACGGGCTGGATATCGGCGAGGTTGCCGGCATTCCGCGGGCTGGTGTGAAAACCACCGGCAACCTGGACAGCGTGATGGGTGATTTCGACGTACTGATCGATTTCACTTCGCCGGATCTCGCAGCCCTGCATCTGCAGCAGTGCCGGGACGCCGGCAAGCGCATCGTCATCGGCACCACCGGGTTCAATCCGGACCAGTTGAAACAGATGATTGCGGCATCCGGAGATATCGCCATCGTCGCGGCGCCCAATATGAGTGTCGGCGTGAACCTCTGCTATCGCCTGCTGGAGATTGCTGCCCGCACGCTGGGTGATGATGCGGACGTGGAAGTGCTGGAAGCCCATCACCGGCACAAGAAGGATGCGCCCTCGGGTACCGCCCTGCGCATGGGCGAGGTGGTTGCCCGCACGCTGGGCCGGGATCTGGGCAAAGTAGCCCAACACGGTCGCGAGGGGCAGACAGGCGAACGGCAGCGCGAGGATATCGGCTTCCAGGTGATACGCGGCGGCGATATTGTCGGCGAGCATACGGTGTACTTCTGCATGGATGGCGAACGGGTGGAGATCACCCACAAGGCATCCAGCCGTATGACTTTTGCGACCGGAGCGGTGCGGGCGGCCCACTGGGTGATGACCCGGGAATCCGGTCTGTTTGATATGCAGGACGTCCTGGACCTGCATTAACGCCTCATTTGGGCCGTAACTGCATCTCGTGCTGGACGCGTCGGCCATCGGCCGGTAAAATCCCGCGCCATCTGACCCGTTCCTGCCAACGGGCGGGCGAGCGGATTTGCCCCTCGAAAGAACCCAGTGGAAAGCGGGATGAAGCATGGCTTCGTTCCGCTTTTTTTCGAGCCAAATCCAACCTTTCAAATTTGATATTGGAGGCTGCCCAGTGGCTGATCCGGCCCTCCTCGTGCTCGCAGATGGCACCGTGTTCGAGGGAATTCGCATTGGAGCAGAAACCTGTTCCAGTGGGGAGGTGGTATTCAATACCTCCGTCACCGGATACCAGGAAATCATTACCGATCCGTCCTATGCCCGCCAGCTCATCACGCTGACGGTTCCGCATATCGGCAATACCGGCGTCAACACCGAAGACGAAGAGTGCGCCAGGATTTGGGCGTCCGGCCTGATCGTGCGCGATGTGCCCCGCCGGCACAGCAACTGGCGTGCCGGGACCGATCTCGACAGCTGGATGCGCGAACGGGGTATTCCCGGCATCGCGGGGATAGATACCCGGCAGCTGACCACGATACTGCGCGAGAAAGGCGCACAGAATGGCGCCCTGCTGACCGGCCCGGCAGCAGGCACTGCGGCTGGCCGCGATCAGGCCCTTGCCGCTGCGCGCGACTTTGCCGGCCTCGAAGGCATGGATCTCGCTCGCGAAGTGACCACCCATAAGTCCTACGACTGGAAAGAAGGCACCTGGCAGCTGGGTGTTGGGCATCCCATTCCGCCGGTTGCGCCGGAGTTCCGGGTCGTGGCCTACGACTTTGGCATCAAGCGGAACATCCTGCGCATGCTCACCGACCGCGGCTGCCAGGTTACCGTGGTACCGGCAATGACGCCGGTGGAAGAAGTCCTCGCGATGCATCCGGATGGCGTGTTCCTGTCCAATGGCCCGGGTGACCCGGAACCCTGTACCTATGCAGTCGAGGCGATTCGTGTGCTGCTGGAGCGGAGAATCCCCCTCTTCGGTATCTGCCTCGGTCACCAGTTGCTGGGGCTGGCGGTGGGCGGGCGCAGCCTGAAAATGAAGTTCGGCCATCATGGCGCCAACCACCCGGTGCAGCGCCTGTCTGATCGGGTGGTCATGATTACCAGTCAGAACCATGGCTTTGCGGTAGATGCCAAATCGTTGCCTGAAAACGTGGAAGTCACCCACGTGTCGCTGTTTGACGGCAGCCTGCAGGGTATTCGCCTGAAGGACCGCCCGGCCTACAGCTTCCAGGGTCATCCCGAGGCGAGCCCCGGACCCCACGAAGCGGGCGTCCTGTTCGCGCCGTTCATTGCCGATATGCGCGCCCATCGCGCGGCGGAGGCCTAGCGACATGCCCGGACGCACAGATATTGAAAGCATCCTGATCATCGGCGCCGGCCCGATCATCATTGGCCAGGCCTGTGAATTCGATTATTCCGGAGCCCAGGCCTGCAAGGCGCTGCGCGAAGAGGGATACCGGGTCATCCTGGTGAACTCCAATCCCGCCACCATCATGACCGACCCGACCATGGCGGATGCCACGTACATCGAGCCGGTGACCTGGCAGACCGTGGCGAAGATCATCGAGAAAGAGCGCCCCGACGCGTTGCTGCCGACCATGGGCGGACAGACCGCCCTGAACACCGCGCTCGATCTGGCGCGTGAAGGCGTGCTTGAAGAATTCGGGGTGGAACTGATCGGTGCGTCGCGGGATGCCATCGACAAGGCTGAGGATCGCGAGCGCTTCGACAAGGCAATGAAGGCCATCGGACTCGATACGCCGCGATCCGCCATTGCGCACAGCATGGAAGAAGCCCTGCAGGTGCAGGTGGCGCTGGGTTTCCCGTCGATTATCCGGCCCTCATTCACGCTCGGCGGCTCGGGCGGCGGGATTGCCTACAACCGGGAAGAGTTCATCGAAATCTGTGAGCGCGGGCTGGACCTGTCGCCCACCAATGAACTGCTGATCGACGAATCCCTGATCGGCTGGAAAGAATACGAGATGGAGGTCGTGCGCGACCGTAACGACAACTGCATCATCGTCTGCTCAATCGAAAACTTTGATCCCATGGGTGTGCATACCGGCGATTCGATCACCGTGGCACCGGCGCTCACCCTGACCGACAAGGAATTCCAGATTCTGCGTGATGCCTCGATTGCGGTACTGCGTGAAATCGGCGTCGAGACGGGTGGGTCCAACGTGCAGTTTGCCATCAACCCGGCAGACGGCCGCATGGTGGTCATCGAGATGAACCCGCGCGTGTCACGCTCCTCCGCGCTGGCATCCAAGGCCACCGGCTTCCCGATCGCCAAGGTCGCGGCCAAGCTGGCTATTGGCTATACGCTCGATGAACTGCGTAACGAGATTACCGGCGGACTGGTGCCGGCTTCTTTCGAGCCGACCATCGACTACATCGTTACCAAGATTCCGCGCTTTGCGTTCGAGAAATTCCCGCAGGCCGATGCCGTGCTGCACACGCAGATGAAGTCGGTGGGCGAAGTGATGGCCATGGGCCGGACTTTCCAGGAATCCCTGCAGAAGGCGATCCGTGGGCTGGAAGTCGGATTTTGCGGACTGGAGCCACATATAGAACCAGGCGACGCCGACCTGCTCAGTCGCCTGCGTCATGAACTGCAGACCCCGGGCCCGTCGCGGCTCTGGTACCTGGCCGATGCATTTCGTGCCGGCATGAGCCTCGAAGAGGTACACGAATTCAGTCACATCGATCCCTGGTTCCTCGACCAGTTGGAAGAACTGGTGTCCACCGAGCAGGCACTGGCCGGCACGGCGCTGGAAAACGTCGATGCCGATCGCATGCTGGCCCTCAAGCGGATGGGTTTCAGCGATGAACGTCTCGCGCAGATCATTGATCGCAGCGAGCAGGAAGTACGCGCCTACCGCGAGGCGCTGGACATCCGGCCCTCCTACAAGCGTGTCGATACCTGTGCGGCAGAGTTTGCGGCGAGTACCGCCTACATGTATTCAACCTACGAACCATTCTGCGAGTCGCAGCCGACCGGTCGCGATTCCATCATGGTGCTGGGCGGCGGGCCGAACCGGATCGGGCAGGGTATCGAATTTGACTATTGCTGCGTGCACGCGGCGCTGGCCATGCGGGAAGACGGGTATGAGACCATCATGGTCAACTGTAATCCCGAGACCGTTTCCACCGATTACGACACCTCCGACCGCCTGTACTTCGAGCCGGTCACGCTGGAAGACGTATTGGCCATCGTGCACATTGAAAAGCCCAAGGGCGTCATCGTGCAGTTTGGCGGGCAGACGCCGCTGAAACTGGCGAACGCGCTTGCCGAGGCGGGCATCCCCATCATCGGTACGACACCGGATGCCATTGATCGCGCGGAAGACCGCGAGCGTTTTCAGCAGATGATCGAAAAGCTGGGCCTTTTGCAGCCGCCCAATGGCACCGTGCGCACGCTGGAAGCCGGGCAGGAACTGGCCCGCCGGATCGGTTATCCGCTGGTGGTGCGGCCTTCCTACGTCCTCGGCGGGCGTGCCATGGAAATCGTCTATAACGAGGAAGAACTGAACCGCTACATGCACGAGGCGGTGGTGGTCTCCGACAAGAACCCGGTGCTGCTCGACCGCTTCCTGGATGACGCGGTGGAAGTCGATGTGGATGCCGTCTCTGACGGCCAGCAGGTGGTCATCGGCGGCATGATGGAGCACATCGAACAGGCTGGCGTGCACTCCGGTGATTCGGCTTGCTCATTACCGCCCTACACGCTGAGCGCGGAACTGCAGGATGAGATGCGCGCACAGGTTGTGGCCATGGCGCGTGAACTGAATGTCATCGGCCTGATGAACGTGCAACTGGCAGTGCAGCGTAACCGCGTGTTCGTGCTGGAAGTGAATCCGCGCGCCTCGCGCACCGTGCCGTTTGTATCAAAATGCATAGGCACCTCGCTGGCCAAGGTGGCGGCGCGCTGCATGGCGGGCATGTCGCTGGCCGATCAGGGCTTCACGCAGGAGATCATTCCGCAGTTCTTCAGCGTGAAAGAAGCAGTATTCCCGTTCAGCAAGTTCCCGGGGGTTGACCCCATACTTGGCCCGGAAATGAAATCCACCGGCGAGGTGATGGGAGTTGGCGACAGTTTTGCTGAAGCTTTTGAAAAATCCCAGACCGGCGCTGGCATCATGCTGCCGAAAGGTGGCTGTGCATTTGTCAGCGTGCGCGATGAAGACAAGGGCCGGGTGGTGGAACTGGCGCAGCAACTGGTCGCGCTGAAGTTTACAATTGCAGCCACGCGCGGCACGGCGCGGGTGCTGAAAGCTGCCGGGCTGGAAGTGCAGCAGGTGAACAAGGTGCAGGAAGGGCGTCCGCACGTGGTGGATATGTTGAAGAACGACGAGATCGCGCTGATTATCAACACCACCGAAGGCAAGCAGGCGATTGCCGATTCCTACGCTATTCGCCGCACCGCGTTGCAGCGCAAGGCCTGTTATTTCACCACGCTGGGCGGCGCATTTGCCGCCTGCGATGCGATGAGATTCGGCAGCGAAAAAACAGTACGCAGATTGCAGGATCTGCATTTGTCCCACACGGCCTGAAGGTTTCAGTCCATGACCAAACATCCCATGACCCAACGTGGCGCAGACGCGCTGCGAGCCGAACTCAAGAAACTGAAGTCCGAAGATCGCCCCCGCGTGATCAAGGCGATCGCGGAAGCGCGCGAGCACGGCGACCTGAAGGAAAATGCCGAGTATCACGCGGCGAAAGAACAACAGGGATTCATCGAGGGCCGTATTGCCGAGATTGAAGGCAAGCTTGGTAATGCCCAGGTGATCGACATTACCGCGATCGAGAAAACCGGCAAGGTACTTTTCGGCGTGACCGTGGGCCTGGTCGATTGTGATACCGAAGCAGAAAAACGCTACCAGATCGTCGGTGACGACGAGGCCGACGTGGCATCCGGCCGCATCTCGGTGAATTCACCGATTGCGCGGGCACTGATCGGCAAGGAACAGGGCGATTTCGTCACCGTGCAGACTCCCGGTGGTTCGGTGGAATACGAAATCGATTCGGTTGACCATCTGTAGGCGCTGGTAGGCAGCACCGCCGGTTCGGTGGTGTTTCTTTTTTACGACCCGTTATACGCGGTCTGCTGCTGGCGCAATGCGCTTGTCGCGTTCCGTCTCAGTCCCAT
>JBFJWR010000188.1:0-5933 GCA_041623535.1 Pseudomonadales bacterium | reverse complement strand
GTCGTCCTGAGCGAAGGCAATGCGCAGCGTTGCCGCAGTCGAAGGATCCCGGGCGTTGTACGACGCACCCCATGTCATCCTGAGCGGAAGCGACACAACGTGTCGCTGTAGTCGAAGGATCCCGGAAGTCGTACCGCGCACTACCCAACTGCTACGTAACCCCGCGAGGTCCTTCGACTCCGCGCTGCGCGCTCCGCTCAGGATGACGGGTGTTGGTGTGCTGCGCGCTCCGCCCAGGATGACACAACACTGTCATCCCGAGCTTGTCGAGGGATCTCGGACGTTGTACGACCCACCCCGTGTCGTCCTGAGCGGAAGCGACACAACGTGTCGCTGTAGTCGAAGGATCTCGGGCGTTGTACCGCGCACTAACCGACTGCTACGTAACCCCGCGAGGTCCTTCGACTGCGGCGGCACTGCGTGCCGCCTTCGCTCAGGATGACAGGATAATATTCGCCTCAGGATGACGGGGGAGATGGCCGCCGGTACTCGATATCCCGCACCCGTACCGGGAACTCGCCGCTGGCGCGGTCGCTGAAGTAATAGCGCAGGGTCTTGATGACCGTGGGGAATGCGAGTTCTTCCCAGGGAATATCTTCTTCCGCGAACAGTTCCGTTTCCAGTGACTCTGCGCCCGGTGCAAAATCTGCGTTTTGCATCGTGGCGCGGAAGAACATGTGTACCTGGTTGATGTGTTTCACGCTGAACACCGAAAAGATGCCATCCAGATCAACTTTTGCGCAGGCTTCTTCCCAGGTTTCGCGGGCGGCGGCTTCTTCCACGGTCTCGGCGTTCTCCATGAAACCGGCCGGCAGGGTCCAGTATCCCTTGCGCGGTTCGATCGCACGACGACACAGCAGCACCCTGCCCTCATACACCGGTATGCAACCGGCAATGATGCGCGGATTCTGGTAGTGAATTGTGTCGCAGGCTTCGCACACGTGGCGTGGGCGATCGTCCCCGTCGGGTATTTTCTGCGCGACGCTCGCGCCGCATTCACTGCAATATTTCATGGAAAGACGTGCTGGCCGGGAACGGCTACCATTATAGCCTTGGTTGCTGCCAAAACCCGGCCCACAGCATGAAACTGAAACAGTTTCCCCGACACCTTGCGAACTTCCTGATCGTGCTGGCGTTCCTGGCACACGCTTCGGGGAACTGGCGTATTCCGTTTGTCGAGGATCTCGAATATATCGCCTATGACGCCCGTCTCAATCTGACGCTGGAAAACCGGGTCGATCCGCGCATCGTCATCCTCGACATCGACGAGAAGAGTCTCGCCCAGGAAGGGCGCTGGCCCTGG
This sequence comes from Pseudomonadales bacterium, assembly GCA_041623535.1. Taxonomy (GTDB): domain Bacteria; phylum Pseudomonadota; class Gammaproteobacteria; order Pseudomonadales; family JBFGWM01; genus JBFJWR01. The sequence goes on along the minus strand of JBFJWR010000188.1, from coordinate 4,630 downwards.
CCGCGAGAGCGCCTGGCCTACATGATCGACCTGCTGTTCGACTATTACGGCATCGGGTTGCTGGCCTTCGACGTCGTGTTCTCTGAGCGCGATGAGAGTTCCGGCCTCCCGCTGTTGCAACTGCTGGCCGAAGGCCCCCTCGCAAACAATGAACAGTTCATCGAGCAGTTCTTCATCATGGCCCCCGAACTGGACTACGACGCGGTGTTCGCCCGCAGCCTGCAGGGACGCAACGTGGTACTGGGTTATTTCGGCACCGATGACCTGATCGACGGCAAACCGATACGCACCGGCAAGTTACCCGAGCCGGCACTGGTGCTGGATGAGCGCGCCCAGAGAATCCCGTTCGTCAGCACTGCCGGCTACGGCGCCAATCTTGAAGTCCTGCAGAATGCCGTCCCGGCCGGCGGGTATTTCCACAATCCGCTGGTGGACCGGGACGGGAAGTTCCGCCGCTTTCCGCTGCTGATGCGCGACGGGGACAAAGCCTACGTGTCCCTCGCAACGCAGATCGTGCGCTCCGTGCTCGGCAACCCGCCCGTCAAACTGGAAATCGCCGAAGGTTATGCAGAAGGTGACGTCGAGTACGGACTGGAAGCCATCGACATCGGCGGCATTCGCGTCCCGGTCGATTACCGTGGGGCGGTGCTGGTGCCGTACCTCGGAAAACAGGGAAGCTTCAAATATGTTTCCCTGACCGAAGTTCTGAACGCGCAGGTCGACCCCAAGGTGCTGGAGAACGCGGTGGTAATCATCGGCACCACGGCTGCGGGCCTGCTGGACCTGCGCTCCACGCCGGTGCAGAACGTGTATCCGGGCGTGGAGATCCAGGCCAACATTGCATCCGGCATTCTTGACCAGCGCATCAAGCACAGGCCGGCCTACATCCAGGGCATCGAGTTCGTCGCCATCCTGCTGGTCGGGCTGGTGTTCTCGTTGCTGGTGCCAACCCTGGCACCGGTTTTCGCCGTACTCCTCACCATTGTGACCTTCTCGGGTGTGCTTTACGGAAGTTTTTATACCTGGAACGAATTCAACCTCGCCACCGAGTACGCCATGTTGCTGGTAATGGTGGGCTTCCTGATCCTGTCCAACCTGTTCTTCAGTTTCTTCCTGGAACAGCGCGACAAGCGCAAACTGTCCGGCGTGTTCGGGCACTACGTACCGCCGGAACTGGTCGAGGAGATGAGCGAGAACCCGGAGAGCTTCGGACTGGAAGGGGAAAGCCGCGAGATGTCGGTGCTCTTTTCCGACGTGCGGGGATTCACCACCATTTCTGAAGGCCTTGAACCGACCGAACTGACGCGCGTCATCAACGAGATCCTGACCCCCATGACCGGCGTCATCCATGCCAATCGCGGCACCATCGACAAGTACATGGGTGATGCCATCATGGCCTTCTGGGGGGCTCCGGTGCACGATGAGGAACATGCCGCCCATGCTGTGCGGGCGGGCCTGGACATCCTCAAGGTCACTGAACTTCTCAGGGAGGGCTTTGTCAGCAAGGGCTGGCCACCGATACAGGTCGGCGTCGGTGTGAACACCGGCACCATGAGCGTGGGCAACATGGGTTCCGAGTTTCGCATGGCCTACACCGTCATGGGCGATGCCGTGAACCTGGGCTCAAGGCTGGAAGGGCTGACCAAGCAGTACGGCGTAAACTTCATAGTCAGCGAATCCACGGCCAGGGCAGCGTCGAACTTCACCTATCGCGAACTGGACTGCGTGCGGGTCAAAGGCAAGGACGAGCCGGTCATCATTCTGGAGCCCTTGGGCATCACGGCTGAATTGGACGAGGCAAGCATGGAAGAGTTGGAGATCTATCACGAGGCAATCGTCCGCTACCGGGAACAGGACTGGCTGCACGCCCACAACGTGTTCCGCAAGTTACGCAAGGCACACCCGGATGAAATGATCTACGAGATCTACATCGAACGCATTGAACACTTTCGTGAAAACCCGCCGGATGATGACTGGGACGGCGTATACACCCACACCAGCAAGTAGCTTCCAACCGCCCTGGCTTCCCGTCCGAAGCTTGCTGGCCGTGCCAGTCTAGCGATACCGCCGGGCCAGCCGTTCCGGATCACCGCCCAGGTAATAGCGCAGGCGCAGACTGTGCATCAGCAGGATGGTGCGCACGAAACCGCGCTGCTCCCAGCGCCTCGGCGAGGTTTCCAGTCTTGCCGCCACACAACGGGGTTTGCCATGCTCTCGCAGTGTGCGGCTCAGTGCCACATCTTCCATCAGCGGCTGCTCGGGAAATCCGTTTACCCGTGCGAACAATTCTCGTGACACGAACATTGCCTGGTCGCCGGTGGCGATGCCGGTCCAGCGCGAGCGCTTGCGTATGAACCATGCCAGCACACGGTAATGAAAATCAGTGCGGGAGAAATACAGGTCCAGCCACCCCCACGCGGCTTGCGCATCCAGGCCCGCCAGCGCTTCCGCCACGTCGGCGCCAAGCACCGAATCGGCGTGCAGAAACAGGATCTTTGCGCCTGCCGTGCGCGCCGCCCCGACATTCATCTGTGCGGCGCGTCCGGGACGGCTGGCAAGCACCGGCACCCCGAACTGCCGGGCGATCGAAACGGTCTCGTCGGAACTGCCCCCATCCACCACGAGCACTTCCGCACCGTACTTTCTGAGTGATGCAAGCGATGCAAGACAGGCCGGCAACGCAGCCTCTTCATTGAGTGTCGGAATCACCACCGACCAGGCGGACAGGGCGTTCGCCTCAGCCAAGTGCGCCGCCACAACTGCTGCCCTGCCCGGCCGTACAGCCATAGCAGTGTTCACCCACGGTGATGGCCTCGCCCTGCAGTTCCACGTTCAGCAGATCAGACAGGTGCGGACGCGCATGCTCGGTCGCCAGCAATGGCAGATTCAGCATCTGGTTGAAATCGCAGTCGTACACGTAGCCCTGCCAGTCGATGCTCAGCAGGCTGCGACACATGACCGAGGACATGTTCTCCTGGCGATGGTTGCTGCGCAGCAGATCCATGTAGGACTCGTATTCACCGTGCGCCAGCAACACAGCACCAAACCGGGAAATCGGCAGGTTGGCGATGGTGAACAGTTCGTTGAACAGGATGCCATGCCGATCGAACAGTTCGCGTTGATAGTCGGCCTTCAGCCCCGCCTGGGCGGGCGGCAGGAACGCTCCCGATGGGTTGTACACCAGGTTCAGTTCCAGTCCGCTGCCGGGTTGTCCGTAACCCAGCGCATTCAGGCGCTGCAGTCCTTCGATGCTCGCCTCGTAAACCCCTTTGCCACGCTGACCATCGACGGTCTCCTCGGTATAACAGGGAAGCGATGCCGTGACCTCAACCCCCTGCTCGGCAAGAAACTCCGCCAGGGATTCCTGTCCGGGTTCCAGCAGCACGGTCAGGTTGCAACGATCGATGACCCGCACGCCGAGCGCCCGCGCCCGCGTCACGAGTGAACGAAACAAGGGGTTCAGTTCCGGTGCGCCGCCGGTCAGGTCCAGGTTCTGCAGTCCGCGACGCTCGAGGAATTCCAGCACCAGGTCGATGTTGGCCGCATCCATCAACTCGGTACGGTTAGGACCCGCATTGACATGACAGTGCGTGCAACTCTGGTTGCACAGGTAGCCGAGGTTGACCTGCAGCGTCTCCAGCGCAGCACGGCGCAGGCCGGGAAAAGCAGTGGTCATGAGCAGGGGGCGGGAATCAAGCATGGGCGTTTGAGTCGCGAGAGGCGACATGGTTCCTGGACAATATGGCGTACTGTACCCCGACCATCGCCGGGATGCAGTGCATGACTCTGATCCGGGCGGTTTAATTTGCTAGACTCCCCGCCGCGCCCCAGTAGCTCAGTGGATAGAGCAACCGCCTCCTAAGCGGTAGGTCATAGGTTCAACTCCTATCTGGGGCACCAGATTCCACTCGCGATAAACACCCGCACCGGACAAGACCACGCATTGGCGTCGCTCTGCAGCAACCGTTCATGCGGCGCGGGCAATCGTCGATAGTGGCCGGGACAAGGCCCACCCAGGGGCCTGCTCCTCTCAGAAGCATACTCTGCAGCGACCATGGAACCTCCTGCCAATTCGATACCTATTCCAATAATTTCATAAGCTTGGAAGCACATTGATGCCTTCCGAAATGGGGACGAAACAGACCCATGGCCAGCCAGAACCCGAACTTTCGAACGGTGCATCGCTGATTTCCAGTGTTTATACTCTTGAACATTCGATCAGAAACTCGGGCATTTCTGCCCGTGTCGCCAATTTGAGTAATCCGCATGAACGACCAGGCTCGCATTCTCCTTGCAATCTGTTTTTCGCTATTGTTCTCGCAGCAGTCGATAGCCGCTGACAATCCCGATATCTACCGGTTTGCCAATGCATGCTGGGCGATTGAGTCTGCCGAAAGTGGTGCCTATATCGCCGAGGCAGAGGGTGGCTACGCGCTGGCAGATGAAATGCAGGGTTTCTATCTCAAGCCCACCGATCTGGGCAGCTATCTACTTCTGAGCGGATATACCGGGGATGACCGCATAGCTCTGGGCACGAAGAAACTGCTCGGCATTGCGGATCCGGCCGGTGAATACCTCGACGAAGCCGGCAATCTGGTTGTGGAAGGCAGCTATGTCGTCAGCGGCGTTG
>JBFJWR010000187.1:0-5965 GCA_041623535.1 Pseudomonadales bacterium | reverse complement strand
CGAAGAATTTTTCCGTCTTGCGTGATCTTGCCATGTGCGCCTGCACCCACACCGAGATAATCGCCGAACCGCCAGTAATTCAGGTTGTGCCGGCAGGCGTATCCCGGCTGGCTCCATGCCGAGGTCTCGTAGTTTTCGTAACCGAGGCCGGCCAGTTGTCCGGCACTGTGCAGCCAGGCATCTTCCGTCGCATCCTCATCGGGTAACTGCGGCGGTCGGCGATGAAACACGGTGTTGGGTTCGATGGTCAGCTGGTACCAGGAGATATGGGCGGGCTGGTGTTCCAGCGCAGCATTGATGTCGGCGGATAACTGCAGCGGTGATTGATCGGGCAGCCCGTACATCAGGTCGATGTTGAAAGAGTCGAAGCCCGCAGCACGCGCCATCTCGATGGCCGCGTGCGCTTCTGCGGCGCTGTGTATGCGCCCGATGTTGTGCAGTAGCGCATCGGAAAAACTCTGTACCCCGATGGAAAGCCGGTTCACCCCGGCGTCCGCATAGTCGCGAAAACGCTGCCGTTCCGCAGTGCCGGGGTTGGCCTCCAGCGTGATTTCTGCGTCCGCTTCCAGCAATCCGCGGTCGCGCAGTGCCTGCAGAAAAGTATGTATGGATTCTGCTGCAAACAGGCTGGGTGTGCCGCCGCCGAAAAAAACGCTCTGCAAGCGGCGTGACTGCAGCAACGGCAGGTCGCAGTCGAGATCCTCGATCAGCGCATTGGTATAGGCGAGCTCGGGAAGACCTTCGCCCGGTCGATTATGCGAATTGAAATCACAGTAGGGACACTTCCGCACGCACCAAGGAATATGCACGTACAGGGACGCGGGCGGCAATGCAGGCATGGCGGCGGAGCTGTTGGTCAGGACTGCAGTGCCTGCAGCAATTTGGCCATGGCCTGGCCACGATGACTGATGCGATTCTTGTGTGCCGCCTCCAGTTGCGCGGCAGAGCATTGCAGGTCAGCGGGCAGGAATAACGGGTCATAGCCAAAGCCCTGTTCGCCGGCACTTGATTCACCGATCGTGCCGGCCCAGTTGGCCTGGAAAATCAGCGGCACCGGGTCGTGCGCATCGCGAACCAGCACCAGTGCGCAATGGAAACGCGCGCTGCGGGCGGCACCTGTGAGCCCTTCGAGTTTGCGCAGCAGCTTGCGGTTGTTGTTCTCGTCGCTGGCCTCGGCGCCGGCGTAGCGGGCTGAATAGATTCCGGGTGCGCCGCGCAGGGCATCCACGCACAGGCCGGAGTCATCTGCCAGTGCAGGTAGTCCGGTATAGCGCGCGGTGTGACGCGCTTTCAGTAACGCATTCTCAACAAAACTCATGCCGGTTTCGGCAACCTCCGGCACATCGAACTCGGACTGCGCACGCACCTGGATACCGGTGGGCGCAAGCAGGCTGCGCATCTCGGCAATCTTGCCGGCGTTGCCGGTGGCCAGTACCAGGGTGTCCACGGTCAGTCTTCCTCAACCCAGACTTTTTGCTCGAACTTTACCTGTAGCGGCGCGGTCGCGCCTTCCGGCACCACGGCGAGATCGAAGCGGTATATTTCTTCGTTGCTGACACTCAGCGTGGCGACGTAATACACGGCGCCGGTTTCACGTATCTCGCGGAACTCCAGGCTGCGTTGCTGCTGGATAAGGTTGGTGGCGGTGCCACTGATCGATGCGGGCACGCCCACGGGCAGTCGGCCGGGTGCGGTATGCAGTAGCGACACGTTTATAAATGCAAGTCGGCCGCTGCGCTTGATGCCGTAGTTACGGGCGATCGCCGGGTCGAGTTCGGTGCTGTTGAACACGATGTAGTGCACCTGGTAATCGCCGAACTGCTGAAACTGGTCGGCCTGTGCGGCGGGCGCAAGCAGCAGCAGGCAGGCCAGTGCGCGAAGTGTGTTCATCGGCTGATCCGGTAGATGGCGAGCTGGCCCAGCAGGTTGGGCCACAGGCGCAGAAACCAGCGGTTCTGATGAGAATCATCAACCACTTCGCGATTCAGGATGCGAATTTTCTTCATGCGACACAGCGCCTCGAAATCATGACAGGTGCAAAGATGGATGTTCGGCGTGTTGTACCAGGAGTACGGCAGCGAGCGGGACACCGGCATGCGGCCACGGCCGGCCAGGTACAGCCGGCAGCGCCAGTGCCCGAAATTGGGAAAGGTCACGATGCCCTCGCGCGCCACACGCAGCATTTCGTCGAGCAGTTCATGCGGATTGCGTATCGTCTGCAGAGCCTGTGTCATGACGACCACATCAAAGGCGCCATCGCCGATATTGGAAACGCCGACCTGCTCCAGGTTCTGTTCCAGTACGTTCACGCCGCGGGCGATGCACTGGCTGATATGGCCATGGTCAATTTCCAGGCCGTAGCCGGTGACGCCCCTGTTCTCGGTCAGGTGGTGCAGCAGTTCGCCGTCCCCGCAGCCGAGGTCGAGCACCCGGGCGCCCTGCTCGATCCAGGGTTGGATAATGGCCAGGTCAGGACGCATCGCTGATCTCCCGATAGACCCGCTGCATGTAAAGCCGGAAGGCTTCCAGGTAGCGTGGCGCGCGCAGCAGAAAGGAATCGTGACCCTGGGGCGCCTCGATGTTCAGGTAACTGACATCCTTGTTGGCAGCCAGGAGTGCGTCGACAATCTCCCGCGACCGGGCCGGCGAAAAACGCCAGTCGGTGGAAAAGGACACCAGGAAAAATTTGCTCTCGCAGGCCGCCAGCGCGGCAGCAAGGTCGTCGCCATAATCGCGGGCCGGATCGAAATAATCCAGTGCCTTGGTCATCAGCAGGTAGGTGTGGGCGTCGAAGCGTCCGGAGAATACCTCGCCCTGGTGATGCAGGTAGCTCTCCACCTGGAACTCCCGTGCGAAGCCATAGCTGAGCTTGCCGCTGGCGAGTTCACGGCCGAACTTGGCGCGCATGGCGTCGTCCGACAGGTAGGTGATGTGGCCCAGCATGCGGGCCAGCATCAGGCCGGTGCGCGGCACCACCTGGTGCTCGTAGTAATTGCCCTGGTGAAACGCCGGATCGCTGAGGATGCAATGCCGGGCGACTTCGTTGAAGTCGATATTCTGTGCCGACAGTTTGGCGGCCGCGGCGATAACGACCGCGTGGCCAATACGTTGCGGATATTCAATGGCCCATTGCAGGGCCTGCATGCCACCGAGGCTGCCGCCGACAACCGCGGCGAAGCGTTCAATTCCCAGCTGGTCGGCCAGTCGGGCCTGGCTGTGCACCCAGTCGGAAACGGTAACCAGCGGGAAATCGGCTCCGTAGGGCTTGCCGGTGTCCGGATTGGTGCTCATGGGGCCGGTGCTGCCATGGCAGCCGCCCAGGTTATTGCAGCAGATGACGAAGAAACGGCGGGTGTCCATGGGCTTGCCGGGGCCGATGAAGTTGTTCCACCAGCCGGGCTGCTTGTCGTCCTCGGCATGCACGCCGGCGGCGTGGTGGTCGCCACTCAGGGCGTGGCAAACGAGGATGGCGTTGCTGCGGTCTGCGTTCAGCTCGCCGTAGGTCTCGTAAATCAGCTGATAGGCTGGCAGCGAGCGGCCGCAGGCGAGTCGCAATGGTTGATCAAAGCTCGCCGTGCGCGGGACAACCACGCCCACCCCTTTGGGGCCGTTACTTTTGCTCATGGACCGGGTTTCAAATGCCCAGGATCAGGCCGCGCGGAACACCCAGTGCCTGGGCCATGGGAGCGAGCAGCAGGATGTTCAGCACGTTGAGCAGCATGAATACCAGCAGCGGCGAGAAATCCATGCCGCCCATGGGGGGCAGCAGGCGACGCGCGGGACGCATCAGGGGGTCGTTGATCTGGCGAATCAGCTGCGTGGCCGGATGGTGGGACTGCGGCGCCACCCAGCTCAGCACAATCTCGATGATCAGGCAGAAGAAAAACACATTGAACAGCATCACCAGCAGACCCAGTAACGCCCAGAGAAACAGGTTGACCGGGCCGATCAGCATGCCGGTGTGCAGCCAGACCACGATCAGGAACTCCAGCATCTGCAACAGCACGGCAAGAATCAGCGAGGGGAAGTCGATCAGCCGGTGCACCGGCAACAGTTTGCGCAGCGGGTTCAGCAGGGGGTTGGTGGCGCGGACTGCAAACTGGGAGATCGGATTGTAGAAGTCTGCCCGCACCAGTTGCAGCAAAAGGCGAATTACCACAATCAGCAGGTACAGCGAAAAGACCGTCTGAATGACGTAGACCAGGGCCTGGGCCAGTGGGTTCATGTTTGCTTGTCCAACTCCTGCGCCAGTTCAACGGATCGGTCCCGAGCCGCGAGTACGGCGCGTTCCAGAATGGCGTCCAGGCCGCTGTTCTGCAATTCCTGCAGCGCCCGCTCGGTGGTTCCTCCCGGCGAGGTCACCTGGGTGCGCAACTGGGCCACCGGCAGGGGCGAACTGGCGGCCAGACGGGCGGCGCCCACGGCGGTCTGTCGAACCAGTTGTTCAGCCAGTTCCCGCGGTAATCCGGCCGCAATGGCGCTGTATTCCAGGAGTTACTGAAACAGGAAGAAATAGGCGGGCCCACTGCCGGAGACGGCGGTGACCGCATCCATGTGGGATTCCGACTCGATCCAGAACACCGCGCCGACAGCAGCCAGTATCTGTGCGGCGAGTTCCCGCTGGTCATCGCTGACGGAAGCGTTGGCCAGCAGCACGCTGGCGCCGGCGCCGACCAGTGCCGGCGTGTTGGGCATGCAACGGATCACCGGCAGGGACGTGGCAGACCAGCGCTCCAGTGCTGCGAGCGGGATGCCAGCGGCGATCGAGATCAGCAGCGGGCGCGACGGCGCCCGCAGGCCGTCCTGTAACGCTGTCAGTGCGCTTTGCATGTGCTGGGGCTTCACAGCCAGCACCAGGGCCTCGGCGCCCAGCAGATCGTTCGCCTCGGCGCTCACGGTGATGCCGAGATCCTGTTGCAGCGCCGCGGATTTTTCCGGATCGAGGTCAAAGACCTGCAGCGCGGCGGGCGTATGACCTGCCGCGACCAGTCCCCCGATCAGGGCGCGCGCCATGTTTCCGCCCCCGAGGAAAGCTATGCGTGTGCCGGATTCCACGGACTACCCTTCGCCTGCGATTTGCGCAGCACTATAGTGACGTTCCCCGAAAATTGCACTACCGATGCGGACCATGGTGGCACCGCAGCGGATGGCGACCGGGTAGTCTCCGGACATGCCCATCGACAGCGTGTCCAGCCCGCGGATGCTGCGGTGCAGCTCCAGGAACAGGCCCAGCAACTGGTCGAACGAGTGCATCTGTGCGCCTTCATCTGCGTCGGCGGCAGCCATCCCCATCAGTCCGCGCAGGCGCAGTTGCGGCAGGGTCAGAATAGCCTCTGCCAGTTGCGCGACGCTGTCAGGGTGTACGCCGCCTTTCTGTTCTTCGCCGGAGATGTTCACCTGGATGCAGACATTCAGTGGCGGTCGGTTCGGTGGTCGTTGCGCAGCCAGCCGGCGTGCGTGTTTTTCCTGGTCCAGGGTGTGCACCCAGTCGAACAATTCAGAAATTTCGGCGGTCTTGTTGGACTGCAGGCGCCCGATGTAGTGCCAGTGCAGCTGCAGATCTGCCAGCGCGCGTATCTTGGGTGTGGCTTCCTGCAGGTAATTCTCGCCGAAATCCCGGACCCCGGCCGCGGCCGCTGCGGCAATCTCGTCCGCCGGGCGGGTCTTGCTGACGGCGATCAGGGTGATATCCCGGGGGTGCCGATTCACCGCTCTGGCGGCTCGACTGATCTCTTCCCGGACATTTACTATATTGCTAGCTAAATCGATCATTGCGGAATCAGTCTACCTTTTCATACATACTGCCGCTTTAATCCGGGTAGTCGCTGCCCGCGAGCTGCCCGCGATATGATACGGGCGATTTCGAATCATACAGGGGTCCGCTATGGATATTACTGAACTGCTTGCGTTTTCTGCCAAACAGGGTGCTTCGGATTTGCACCTCTCTGCAGGCCTGCCGCCGATG
>JBFJWR010000186.1:0-5977 GCA_041623535.1 Pseudomonadales bacterium | reverse complement strand
TGCAGTTGCTGTCCGGATGCGGGCCGTTGTTGTTCAAGGCCTACCTGGAAAGTGTCTATATTCAGCACCTCTTTGAAGAAGAGTACGCCAGCACGCAGGAGCTGTTGAAGACGCTGTTTCCGGGTTACCGGCCCGGCGCCGGTCCTGCGAAGCAGTCCTCTGACGGCAAGGGCAATGTGCAGCTCAGCCTGAATGTCGGAAGCATCCGGCGACCGACTGCCAGGTCATCTCCTGCGGTTGCGGCAGAGCACGGTGCTGCCGGGCAGGACGCTGCCGAGCCGGAAGACGAATCGGGTCTGATCTTCAAGGCCGGGAAGCCCGGCCAGACCTGCAAGGCAGCGATCGCGCTGGACGGCTTGTTGTACAAGGATTTCGAGGTGCCGAGCCTGCCGCTCGCGCCCTGCACCCACAAGCTGCAATGCACCTGCGGCCTGCAGACATTTGCCGAGCGGCGCGACGCGCACAGGCGTGATGCCAACGACCGGCGCACCGGCGAGGAAGCCGTTGCCGATTCGGGTCGGCGCCTGGGAATTGATCGTCGTCAGGCGGGCTGACGCGCCGGCACCTTACCGACCAAGGCCGCCCATGGTCGGAGCCGGTCTAAAAGATATGCAGAGGAATGGGCTTGGAGATGCTCCATCCCTGCGCATAATCGACGCCGATCTCGCGGAGTTTTTCCAGTATCTCGTCATTTTCCACGTATTCGGCGATGGTTTTCTTGCCGAGGAAGTGTCCGATTTCGTTGATGGATTTGACCATCGCATGGTCGGAAGTATTGGTCGCAATGTCTTTGACAAACACGCCGTCGATTTTCAGGTAATCCACCGGCATGGTGCGCAGGTAGGCAAACGATGACATGCCGGAGCCGAAGTCGTCGAGCGCAAACGGGCAGCCGGCAGCGCGCACTTCGGCAATGAACTCGGACGCCGCTTCCAGGCTGGACACGGTGACGGTCTCTGTCACCTCGAAGCCGAGTCGCGCCGGATCCACGCCGCAGGCGCGAATTTCGCCGAGCAGAAATTCCAGGAAACGCTCATCTCCGACCGAGGCACCGGACAGGTTGATGGCTACGCCGCCCACATCCTCAAGCCGCTCCGGATGGTCACGCAGCCAGCCCAGCATGGTGCTGACGACCCAGTGATCCACCGCCTGAATGCGCCCATAGGCCTCTGCCGCCTGGATAAACTCAAAGGGCGAGCCGGGCTGGCCATCCTCGTCGATGACGGCCAGCAGCACCTCGTGGTGATGATGGGCGTCATCGCTGGCAATCGGCGCAATCCGTTGCAGTCGCAGTTCCAGGCGGTTTTCCTCAAGGCAGCGGTTGATTCGCGATACCCAGCTCATCATCGCCGTCTGGCGACTGCTCAGCAGGTCGGTGCTGATGAACAGGTGGGCACGATTGCGGCCGGAAGACTTGGCGGCAAAGCAGGCGCTGTCGGCGATGCGCATCAGTGCGTTGACATCTTCCAGCCCATGATGGATTTCCACGATGCCGATGCTGATGGTCGGCTGGAAGACCTTGTCATTCCATTCAAAGCGGATGCCCTCTACTCCGGCGCGCAATTTCTCTGCTGCCTCGACGGCCTGTTAGGTGGTGCAGCCGGCAAGCAGCAGGCCGAGTTCGTCGCCACCCATACGCCCCATGTGCTCCATCCTGGGCAGCAGTTCACGGGCGAGTTCGGCGATGCGGGCCACCAGTGCATCGCCCGCATCCTGTCCGGCATCGCTGTTGATCACCTTGAAGCGGTCGACGTCCAGGTAAAAAAGAATGCGGTCCTTGGCCTGTGCGCGGGCCTGCTGTACGGCATGATCCAGCTTGCGCATGAATTCCTTGCGCGTGTAAGCGCCGGTGAGCGGGTCGCGCGCTGTTTCTTCCACGAGTTGGCTGTAGGTGCTCTGGATGGTTTTGAGAATGCTTTTATCGATGGGTGGCAGGTCGCCGTCCATCTGGATTTCAGCCGTTCCCTGGTGCAACTGGTCGATCAGGGTGTCCATGGCCAGTTCGCGCGGATTCAGGCCGCGGTCGTCGACAAAGACCATGCGCGAATTGTCCTCGGCTTTCCATGCCAGCCGGATGCGCGTCATGTCGGGCGAGCCCGGATTCATCAGGATGCCGTCGCCGGGTTGCATGGCCCGCAATTTGCGCAGTCGATGGCGATCGGGTAGCGGGAATTGTTCCTGTGGTGCGCTGCTGAGTTCGGATTTCTCAATCTTCAGGATGTCTTCACTCAGTGCTTCGGGTTGCAGGCGCGTTTCTGCCACCCTGGAGCGCTCGCCCCGCAATATCAGGGCCAGGTCGTCGTGCACGGACTGCACGGCAAATGCATCCGCACTCGCCAGTTCCAGGCCCATGCGCACCTGCTCCAGTAACTCTTCCGCTTCGGCGGCAGATGGTTGTGGCAGGGTTGGTTCAGTGCCGTTCGGCGGCGCGAGGGCAATCATCTGCTCCAGTATTTTGCACTGCTGCAAAAAGCCTGGCGTGTCACTGCCATCGCGTACGATCGTGGTAACCATCAAGTCGCGCCAACCATCCTCGATCAGCGATTTGACCACTCCGGATACCGGCTGACCCCATGTGATCCTGCGCAGTTTCTTGGCTGCGGTATTGCGCGCATCCAGCAGGCGCTGGTGCCCTTCCTGCGTAGTGCGGATGCGCTCCAGGTTGCGCAGGAACGACTGGTTGCGCCGTTCCACGATCTTGTTGATCTCGGATAGGGACTCTTCGAATACACCGTTATCCTGATCGTATTCCTGCGTGATCTTGTCGACGAAATGCTGGATGGTCTTGGTCAGGCCGCTGTTTTTCTGCGACTGGTCCCCGGCGAGCCGGACAATCTGGTTGATAACCTGGCGAGCCGGGTGCGCCGGATCCTGGACAAAACTCTGATCCTTCATCAACAGTCGCAGTACGGGCACCTGCAGTTGCTGCAGCCACTCCGAGGTTTGCCCTTTCCCGCCGGGTTCGTCCTGCAGGCCATCCATCAGGTTTTCCACCAGGTCGACGGATTTCTGCTGCTCGACACCAAGCCGGTGTGGAGCGGACCCTGTATCGCTGCTGCTGGCCAGCGCCTGACTCAGCAAGTCGGACAATCGGCCCTTGGCTGCTGTCTCGCCGCCTCCCTGCTGCAGTTGGCGGAGCATGGCGTCCAGTTGTGTCGGGTCGATAGCAACCTTGGCGCCGCTACCCGTTGCATCAGCAGCGCTGGTGATTCCTGCGCCGCCGGTGATTCCGCGATTGACTGAATCTCCAGTGCCGCCGGATGTACCTGTGCCGCCACCGAATGTACCTGTGCCGCCACCGGATGTGCCTGTGCCGCCGCCGGATGTGCCTGTGCCGCCGCCGGATGTGCCTGTGCCGCCGCCGGATGCGACCCCGCTGCCGGTCGCCAGGCTGGCGCTCATCAGGTTCTGCAGTGTGGACAGGCCGCCCAGCGCGCCCGCAGCGGGTGGGGTGATGTTGGGTGGGGAAGGCGTGCCCGTGGACACGACACCAGGGTCAGCCGCTCCGATCTGCGTTGATGTGGCAGCGGGCGCACTCTTCGGGGCGGCCGGTTCTTCTTCCTGCCGGGCGCGAATGGCTGCACGGCGGGCTTCACGTCTTGCCTCTTCAGCCTGGTCAAGCAGGCTCAGGCGGTGCAGCAACTGCCGCATCGCTTCGTACAGTCCATCCAGTTCCTGAATCACCTGGCGGCTGAATTCGGTGAGGAAGATCTTCAGTAGCGCCTCACTGCGGCACAGTTCGCCCAGTTCCGTGTGGTATGCCTGCACAAGCAGCGCCGGAGCCAGGGGGTTGTTGCGGTTGTTCACGGGCAGGCCGAGGCCCAGTGCAATGCCCTCGTTGAGCAGTTCCAGCAGATCCTGGTGGTACCCTTCGCCGCGCTGTGCAGTGACCCGCACCGCCAGCCAGTCTTCAAATTCGTCTTCATTCACCAGCGCCAGACCGTCGGCTTCCTTGCTGGCCTCCGGCCGCCCAAAACGGGGCAGCTTGCCCTTGCCGAGCAGGGCCAGTGCGCTTTTTACCTGGTTCCCATAGCCGGCAATGATGCCCGGCGTCTTCGTGCCGAGCGTGCCGACGATTTCATACAGTTCAGCGCGCCGCAGGTTGTTGTCTGCTTTCTCGGCCATGCCCAGTAACAGGTCGGGCAGGCTCTGGATAAACGTCGTGAACAGGGGGATCAAATGCTCGTCGGTCAGCGCGGCAAGATCCTGCAGGAATTCCCTGGCCACCTTGGGCGGCAGGGCCGTGCTGACGTCAGCGGGTTGCTGTTCGTCGCGATACAGAATAGCGGCGCGTTCCAGTGCAGCCCGGGATTTCTGGGAAAGCTTGGATTCGAAACCGACTCCGGCGAACATGTCCCCCCGGCGGCGTACGCGAACGCGTACCCGGTTAAGCTCGGTATTGTTGCTGCTTCCAGTCGTCGGGGTGAAGAATGTCAGGACAAACGTGGCATCCGGGACAACGTGCAACGCGTCATCCGCATTGCCGATTTCCAGCGACATGCCGCCCAGCGAAAAATCGAGAACTGTACAGGTGAGGGTGCGTCCGGCATCGCCCGACAATTCAGCGGCCAGTTCTATGGGGATGCGGCGGTGGTTGCGACGCTCTTCGCCCAAAATTCAATCTGCCTGCTTTAAGTCCATGGTTCTACATTGTATGTCCTGATTTGCGGGTATGTCAGGTTTTGCGATCAGGGTTGCGGCGGGTGTCGCTTGCGCAGTCTTATCCGTTCACCTGTTCGCCTATAGTATGTACTGCATCCGTGGCTGTAATGAACGATTGTCCATGCGGCTTCTTTCCTGGCTCGGCTGCATGTTCGTCCGCCACGTTCAGGAGCAGTGCATTTGCCCACATTGGCCGTAACCCCTGCCGGGCGTCTCCCGGTACTCAGGAGATTCCGGTTGCTCGTGCTGTGCATGGCCTGTGCTGGCCTGGTAGCAGCGGAGCCGGTTGAGCCCGCTGAGCCGGTCGAGCCAGCGGCGCGCATGGAGCGGGCGGACATCACACCGGGTCATGTGCTGGCGCGGGTAAACCTTCTGGCACGCCTGGTCGAGGATGTGCGCTGGCTGATGGGCCGCCCGCGCAACGAGTTGCGTACCCTGCATGTGCAGGATGCCCGCCCCCGGGAGGTCTACTACCAGGCGCAGTCGCTGTTCCTCAAGGCGAACCGGCTGGCAGCCGGGACCGTGGGGCGCGCGATTGAATTGCCACCTGCCCCCCCAGCGACTCAGTTACAGCCGGCTGACGTCTATCGGGTTGTCGTGGCGGCGCAATCGCAGATCCAGGTGTTGCGTGCAGCGCTGGGTGGGCGCGAGACATATGAAGCGGATGCGGCAGACCCCGCCGCAACCCCTTCCGATGTATACCACCGGGTGCTTTCGGTAGCACGCCAGATCAATGCGCTGTCAGACCAGCCCCCGAATGCTGCGGAATCACTCCAGACCGTGAATCAGGCGATATCAGAATTGCAGCAGTTACTCGCCAACGTGAAAGCGCCGCCATTCAGCGCTCAGGACGAGAAGCCTGGAATGGGCCATATTCCCGGCGATGTGTTCCACCGCCTGCTGCAGAGCATGCGAATTCTGTCACAGGCCATGCAACTGGCTGACATACCGGTGTTACGGGTGACGCCGCTGAATACCAGCTGGATTGAAGACAGTGATGTGATCGATGTGGCGAATATGCTGATTTCCGAACTGGCCTATCTGAACAGCCGTTTCCCCGGGCGGTCCGCTGCCGGGGCGGACGAGGAACCGGGGCCGGGATTCGTGGTGCCTTCCCTGGTGTTACGACAGGTCGGCACGCTGGAGCAGATGCTGCTGCACCTGCTGCGCCATGTTGAACGGCAGCCCGACAGTCTGCAGGGTGGTGACTGACCATGTCTTTGACGGGTGGTCTGACCCTGCGTGGCAAGTTACTGCTGATGGTGCTGGTGCCGGCGCTTGGTTTGCTCTGGTTCTCCGGCAACCAGTCTGTGCG
>JBFJWR010000185.1:0-6000 GCA_041623535.1 Pseudomonadales bacterium | reverse complement strand
GGCTTGTTTGGCGAGCCGCGCTATCCCGATCAGAGCCACTGGCTGGATACGCGCAAGCGCGAAGACCGCTACCGGCTGTGGGGCATGATGAATGACCCGGATTGCGAGAAAGGGGATGAATCCACGTACTGGACGGATCGTTGCAAGGATCCGCACTCGTCCGGTGTGATTGGCCTGCGCAAGTACGTCAACCAGAATCCTCCGGAGGGCTTCGACCCCTATCGCACGCCGTACCAGCCCGGGGAACTGGCAGACAGTCGCCGCTTCGTGATTGGCCAGGCCTGCGCGGTCTGCCATGCCGCGTTTGATCCCACCCACCCGCCGGCAGATCCGACCCACCCGGAGTGGGAAAACCTCACCGGGCATATCGGCAACCAGTACACCAACAACACCAACCAGTTTTTTGGCAACCTGCCGGCTGATCACTTTGCCAAGATCATGTACCAGGGTATCGAGGTCGGACAGGTCGACACTACATCCGGCCACATGGATTTCGTCTACAACCCGGGCACCCAGAACAACATCACTGACTTTCAGAACCGCCCGGTGTTCGAAGAGAAGATCAAGCACCCGATCACCGGCGAGGTCAGCATGGCCAAGACCCGGCATGTGCTCAAGGGTGGCGAGGACTCGGTGGGCGAGAAGCTCTCACTGTTGCGGGTCTATCTGAACATCGGCATGTGTTTTGCCGAATGCACGGCGGACAAGTTTCCCAAGCCCGGTGCCATGTTCGGCGAGGATGCAATTCACAAGCCGTTTCGCATCAAGCAGTGCTACCAGGACTGCGAGCCGTGGAACCAGGCCGATGCCAAGATGGACGACATGGCGCTCTACCTGCTTGCCGGCGGACCTTTCTACCTGCGTGATGCGGTGGATGTGGATGGGCGCAAGGGCGAGGAGTATATCGAGGAAGCGCGGGTGCCGGCCGGACGCCGGGTGTATGCACGCGAGTGCGCGGTCTGTCATTCCAGTCGCGTTCCGCCGGATGCAATTCGCAGCAATAAGGATGCCCTGGAACAGTTTTATTCCGGTCACGTTTTTGGTCGCGAGCAGGACTGGATGCGCGAGCTGGGTGCGGATGTGGTCAACGCCGAGCGCTTCCAGGCCAAGCATGTGCGGGACGGACGCCCGGCACAATTCGTGCGCGATGAAGTGTTCGGTCAGGACTGGCTGGGCAATGACGAACTGGTGGCGCACAACATCCTCGGCGTGAACCGCTGCCGCTCCATGCACGGCAACCAGGTGTCCGGTGCCGTCTGGGAGGAATTTTCCTCCGAAACCTACAAGGAGCGTCCGGCACCTGCCGGCGAGTATCCGAAGACGCTGAACCCCTTGCTGCCGCTGGTGGGTGGCAAGCAATGGTGGGGAGGCAACGAGGAAATCAACGGCGGACGTGGTTACTACCGTAACGTGTCACTGCTGAGCATCTGGGCGCATGCGCCGTTTTTGCATAACAACACGCTGGGACACCTGCGCAAGCGCCCCGATGGTGGCATCGATTACACGGTGCGCGGTCGCATTATCATGTTTGAGGATGCCATGGCGGAACTGCTGACCTCGGACGACCTGACCGTGGAGCCGCATCGCGAACCGAAGATCACGCGGGTGCCGGTGGATACCGCATTGCCCATGAAGCTGGGCGGGAAACCGTTCATCCCGGTAGCGGCCGGTACGCCGATCGTGGAGATCACCAGTATCGATCCCCATGCGCCCACGCACATGACCTGTGCTGACTACGTGGAAAACAAGGGTCACCAGTTCGGTGTGGACCTGCATATCGAAGACAAGCGCAGCCTGATCGAATTTCTGAAAACGCTTTAGGGTGGGACCTGTGGCAGGCTGACACAG
This sequence comes from Pseudomonadales bacterium, assembly GCA_041623535.1. Taxonomy (GTDB): domain Bacteria; phylum Pseudomonadota; class Gammaproteobacteria; order Pseudomonadales; family JBFGWM01; genus JBFJWR01. The sequence goes on along the minus strand of JBFJWR010000185.1, from coordinate 4,152 downwards.
AAACCCGCTGCGCGGATCCGTCCGGATCTGCGCAGCGGGTTCTGTCCCGTCGCGACGAAGTGCTTACTTGGTCGGCGGAGGAGTCGGGTTGTTATTCAGGCGTATGTGTTTGGGGCCGGCAAGGCTGACCTGGCCGGTGACGCCGTTGGGAATGACTTCAATTTCGCCACCACCGGACGCAAGAAATTTCTCGGTCTGGGCCTTGATCATGGCACTGGTGAGGTGAACGGAAGACTTGCTCTTGGGGGTGTTTGGTTTTCTGCCTGGAGAAGCGATGATCTTTTACCGGTCAGTTGATGGGCATCCATCATACCTGATTTGGCGTTCCCTGGCTTCCCCCTCGCCAGAGAGGCCGGAAACCGTACTATGCTGCATGTGAATTTGTGTATTTAGTGCGGACTAAGGACCACGGTGTCCGATGCGGTCACTTTTTTTGTAAGGAGTTTCTCTGATGAAAAGACAAACCCGATCCATGATTGCCCGGATTTGCATTCTGCACCTGCTGACGCTGGGCTGGGTCCTGCCGGCGCAGGCGGCCATGTTGCCGGCCGATGCGGTGGAACAGCAGGCCACAAGCGATGATCGTGTCCAGGTGGACCAGTGGCTGGCGCGCGAGGATGTGCGCGAACAGTTTGCCGAACTGGGTGTGGATGCAGGCGAAATTGATGCCCGTATCGCTGCCCTGTCTGATCCGGAGATTGCCGTGCTGGCAGAGCAACTCGAAGAACAGCCGGCGGGTGGCCTGTTGGGCGTGATCGGGGTGGTGTTTATCGTGCTCCTGATCCTCGAACTGGTGGGTGTGATCGATATTTTCAAGAACGTCGGGCCAGCCCGATAACTCGCATGCGGGCCGATTCCAGATGAACCAGATCATAAGCGTGGTCCTGTTGCTTGGCGCCGTCCTGGCGGTGCCGGTGGCGGCCGATGTGGCCGCCGGCCTGGCGGCTTACCAGCGGGGGGACTACCTGGGTGCGCGCACCGAGTTCGAAATCGATGCGCGTAGCGGCAATCCGGAAGCCCAGTACATGCTGGGGCAGATGCATGCCGGGGGACGCGGGACACTGCAGAATTTCGTCGAAGCGCACAAGTGGTACAACCTGTCGGCTGCCGGTGGCTATCGCGAGGCCGTGAATGCGCGTGATGCGCTGGAGCGCAAGATGACACCCGGCCAGATTTCCGAGGCCCAGCAGTTGGCTGCGTCCTGGCGCGGGAGCGGTCCGACCCGGGTAATCACGCCGGGCACACCGTCGCGTGAAACGGTCCGTGCCATCCAGTCCGAACTGAACCGCCTCGGGTACGGGGTGGGCACACCGGACGGCCTGGCAGGAAGACGCACCCAGGAAGCCATCCGAAATTTTCAACAGGCCAACGGTTTGCCGGTGACCGGTGCGCCGGATGACATGCTGCTGGTGCGGCTGCGCCAGGCGACGCGTTCCCAGGCGGCGGCCCCGGCTCCAGCCCGTGCTGCTGCAAGCGCTTCCACCGGAACCTCCGAGCAGGGCGCGCTGGTGGCGGAACTTGAAAAACTGATCGACGACGCAGAACGGCGGCGCGAGGCGCAGCCTGCGTTCATCAATCGGTTAAGGTCCGCGCTGCGCCGCCATGACTTCCCGTGGAAGCACCCGGTTTTCAGTGATGATTTCAGTGACGGTGATTACACCCGGGGAGTGCGCTGGGACGTCGTCAGCGGACGATTCAACGTGGGGTATCGCGGTGGCCTGACTTCCGCAGTGCAGGTATCTGCCGGAGCCGAAGTACAGCAGGGTGAGCAGGACCTGGGCAAGGCACTGCTAGGTGTGTTTATTTCGGAGATGGCCGGCGGCAGTCGGGGCGCCAGTCCCAATGCACCGGCAGAGATTTACACCGCACAGCCTATCGGTGCGGCGTTTGCGGTGCAGTTGGAGTTGAATGCCACGGCTGCCGGCGCGCAGTGGGAAATCGGGCCCTATCAGGGCGCGGATCGCAGTGGTGGGTACCGGTTGCGTCAGCAGGATGGGCACCTGCACCTGGTGCGCGCCAGTTCACGCGGTTCGTCGGTGATCGAGATGAGCCGCAGCGCGATCCTCTCTGATGGTGCGGCGCATGCATTGCAGTGGACCCGCGACGCCGACGGCAATATGCAGGTAAGCATGGATGGCGCAGTTGTTTTGGAAGCACGCGATCGTGGGGTTAGTGGCAGCTATGCCGGCCTGGTGATTGTGAATCGTGGCGGCGAACTTTCGCTGCGTTCGGTTGCCGTGCTGGAAGCCCGTTAATCCGGGTTGCTGCGCCCGGGAATACCCCGGGCGTAGCGGATTCGCCGGCGCTTTGGATCAGCCCATTTCCAGCTTGCCGGAGCCGGGCAGGTCTTCGACCAGTTCCGGGCCTACCAGTCGCGCAGGGGTGTAGTAACCGCCATCCACCTTGCAGCCGAGCAGAAACTCCGTCACCGCGAGTGATCCGTGTATCGTCACGGTGTAGCCGTTGGCGGTCTTGACCCGCGCTGTGCGCCGGTCACCGGAATCATTGGTGGCTTCCCCCCACACGTACGTGGGCGCCTGTTCCCGCTCTTCTTCATCCATGTGCGAGGCGCGTTTGGCTGCCTGATTTTTCAGAATATTCTGCAAAGGCTTGATGCGCGCCAGGGGCCGCAGCCAGTTCGCCCGCTTCATGCCTTTGGCCACTGATTCGGGTACCGACATGTACACGACTATGTTGGGTATTCCGGTCGTGTAATACGCCGTGGATACGTCCCCCCACGGGATGCTCACCGCCATGTGCGGGCCATTGCCAAAATCGATGGTGCGCTTGAGGCTCGCGATTTTGGTTTCCTGGATTTCGCCATCGACGCGAATCCTTCCACCGGCCGCGAACCCTTCCACCGTGGAGCGCGCTGTTCCCGGCGAACTCTTGGAGCGTGATTCAAAGCCGAGTGACAGGTGCGTGGCGCTCGGCAATGCTTCCTTCAGGCGTAAGGCAATGCAGTCGGTGGGGATGACATCAAAGCCCACCCCACTGCAAAGCACCACGCCTGCCTGCTGGGCGCGGTTGTGCTGTGCATGAGCATGTTCGAAGACATCGATCTCGCCGGTGATGTCCAGGTAATGCGCTTTCGCGGCCAGGCAGGCCTCGATCATGGGGGCGCTGGTGGCCGAGAAGGGACCGGCACAATGCAGAACCAGGTCGATATCCTTCAGGTGGCTCGCCGCGTTGTTCACGTCGAAAATCCGTGCCTGCATGCCGAGTTCATCCGCCAGTGGCTGGATCTTGTCGGCTGAGCGGCCGGCGAGTACCGGCTCCTGTCCGCGGGCAACCGCTTCCCGGGCAATCAGTTCGCCCGAATAACCGTTCGCTCCGTAAATCATGAATCTGGCCATGGCCGTTACCCTGAGTTGGTTACCGAAGTGATGGTTACAGCATTGTAGCCGGGTTTTTCGTCCTGATATTTGACTCGGGTCACAGTTTCAGGCTCCGCGCAGAGCAAAGTTCGGTATGCTGAATTCATGCTTTTCATGACCGTTTATTTCAGCATCGCGGTAGCCATCAGCGGCGCCCTGGCATGGCTGTTTTACCGCGTCCTGCGGCGGTACCTGCGGTTTGCCGGGCGCCTGGCTATCGCCCTGTGGCTGTTCCTGGCAGTCTTCCTGTTTCCGATTCCGATTCATGGCGGTTTCATGCTCAGCGGCGAACTGTGGCTGGATGCCGTGGATGAATGGCAGCGCGACCGCGAGTGGGCGGCGGAAGCGCGCCGTGATGCCGAGTTCGAGCAGGCGCTCGATGCTCGCTTCGGCGCGCCGGTGGCGGTTTCGGTGCTGGCCCGGAACGGGCATTGGTCGGCAGTGCAGACGGCCTTCGGTCCGGATGCCTACCTGCATCGCGACAGTGGCCTGGCATTTACCGACCCCATGCCCTGGCAGCCGGGTGGGGAGGTCACCTGGGAGCAGGCCCATGCGCACTGCCAGCAACTGGAGCCGCCGGGTAGCTGGGCGCTTCCGACCCAGGCGGAGTTATACCTGTTCTGGCGTGACGGGGGGCGTCGGGTCAGTCCCTGGGGCAATGGCCGGTTTGTCTCGATACTCGCTGATCCGGCCATGGGCATCCGGCTGACCGCGCGCCACCTTGGGCCGGGGCCGGAAAAGTTACGGTGCGTCGCCCGTACCGATGTGGCTGGCG
>JBFJWR010000184.1:0-6008 GCA_041623535.1 Pseudomonadales bacterium | reverse complement strand
CTTTCCAGGCGCCGCTGACTTCACAGGCTCCCCCAGTTTCCCTTTGATATCAATACCCTTATTGACGCTCCCTTTTGTGGAAAAACTCTGGATAACTTTTCCGCGGGCCGGCCAGTTCCAGGTCAGCTGCGTGGGATAAACAGGTTCCGGCGGTCGGGATTTCCTAACTTCAGGAGGATCGGATTGATTGATTTCACTGGATTTTGTTCGTTTTTTGCTCACAGCAGGAATTTCGCGAGCGGGCAGATCTGCCTCGGCGATGCGTAATATCTGGCCGGTATGAATCGTGAACGGAACCGAAATTTTGTTGGCGGCCGCTAACCGCCGGTAGTCGAGTCCGTAACGCCAGGCGATGGAATACAGGGTATCCCCGGGCTCCACATGGTGAACATTGATTTGCTCGCTCCTGGGCTGCTGACGCTCTTCAACAGGTGCCCTGTTTGGGGCGCCGGCACATGCTGTACAAAAAAAAGCCAGCAAAATCAGGCGCGAAAATCGCATGTTTACCATGTGACTTGAACGCACCAAAACAGCGCACTGGCCCGTCGGCCCGGTCCCGCCAACTCGCGCATTTTTATTACCAAAACACCCAATAAAAAGATTTATTTATTACCATTTATTCTAAAAAAAGTCGCTTTAACTTTGAAAAAATACAACTTTTATGCATCCATACTCACAATAACAAGGCGACCCGGCACTCTAAATGGTTGATCAACAAACAATTTCTGCCTGATTGTCTGACAATCTTACTGTCAAGGTCGAATTTCGGCCGATCGCGCCGCCAGCGCCGCAACGCTCCAGACCAGCAGAAAGCCCGCTGCGGCGCAGAGCAGCGCGACCTGCCACTGGGAATCCACCCCCAGCAACTGCTCCCAATGCTGGGGTAGTACATTTTCCTGCACCAAAGGCACCACGTCGCCGTGGCGGTCGGTATAGGTTTCCAGGGTGTGCTTCCAGGGCCACACCCGGTTCAGGGAGCCCAGCATGAAGCCGGTCAGCAGGGCCAGCACCAGGGATTCGTACCGTTCCAGCAGCCAGCCCAGCAGATGTGAGAAGGTCAGCAGGCCCACCAGGCAACCTCCCGCAAATACCACCAGGGTCGCCAGGTCGATCGTTACAATTGCCTGGATCACATGCGCATACATACCCAGCAGGACCAGGATGAAACTTCCTGAAATACCGGGCAGGATCATCGCGCAGATCGCCACTGCCCCGGACAGGAATAAGGTCAGATTGTTCAGTGGCGCGGTTTGCGGAACCGCCATCGAGATGCTCCAGGCCACCACCGTGCCCAGCAACAGCACACCCCAGACCACCGGAGAACGATCGCGGATATCCCGACTGACCATCCACGCGGAATAGATGATCAGGCCGAAGAAGAACGACCACAGTTGGATGGGCCTGTTCTCGAGCAACCAGGAAATCACCCGCGCCAGCGTCACGACACTGACCAGGATGCCGCTGGCCAGCACGACCAGGAACGTTCCGTTCAGGTATGCCCAGGCAGCAGCCGGACCATCACGAAACAATACCTGCAGCGCCTGCGGGCGTACCGCGCGGATGGAATTCAGCAGTTCGGCGTAGATGCCGGTGATGAATGCGACCGTACCACCAGACACACCAGGCACCACATCGGCCGCGCCCATGGCCATGCCACGCAGGAAAATGAGTACGTTCTGGCGGGGGGATCTCTGAACCGGTTCCATTCCCTGGAATCCTCCGTGACGTGATTTTTACGCTGTACGCCAGCTATTCGCGCCCCGTAAGCAGGGGCACAAAGCGTACATGATCGAGGAACTCGGCGTGGAACTGGTTGCCCTCGCGAATCACCAGTTTGAGTTCCTGCGCGGACCGTTCGCCCACTGGAATCACCAGGCGCCCACCCGGAGCAAGTTGCTCCAGCAGGGCATCGGGAATCGACAGCGGAGACGCAGTGACAATGATGGCATCGAACGGCCCCTTTTCCGGCCAGCCCTTGAAGCCGTCGCCATGACGCAGGCTGACGTTGCGGCAACCCAGTGTACGCAACCGTTCGCGGGCCCGCTGATAGAGGGCTTCCAGCCGTTCGATGCTGAATACGGAGTCCACCAGTTGCGAGAGCACGGCGGTCTGGTAGCCGGAACCGGTGCCGACTTCCAGCACTCGTTTTACGCCTTCGCCGAGAATCGCCTCGGTCATACGGGCTACCACGTAGGGCTGGGACAGGGTCTGGTTGTGACCGATGGGCAATGCCGTGTTCTCGTAAGCCCGACTGGCCAGTGCCTCGTCGACAAACACGTGGCGGGGCGTACTGCGAATCGCATCCAGCACGCGGGTGTTCTGAATGCCCTGGTCGTTGAGCAATTGCACCAGCCGGTCACGGGTACGGGCCGACGTCATGCCGGCCCCCCGGAACTGGTTTTCGTCCTTCACGGCTGCGGCAGCCCGGCCAGCAGTTCCTGCAGGGCTGGTGCCGCCTCCCGTCGAGTCATGTCCACCTGTAAGGGCGTCACTGATACGTATCCCTCCGCAACTGCGGCAAAATCTGTTTCCGGACCGGCATCATCACCGGGCCCCACTGCAGCAATCCAGAAGCACTCGCGACCACGCGGGTCTTCCATGCGCAGCGGCAGGTCCGCACGACCCCTGTGGCCCAGGCGCGTCTGCCGCCATCCCTGTAACTCAGACCACGGCCGGTTCGGCACGTTCAGGTTGAGTATCGTGCGTGGCGGCAACTGCAGCCCGGCGCTGGATTCCAGTAGAACGCGGGCTGCCTGCGCCGCTGTTTCGTAATGCACACTGGAAGACCGGATGTCCAGGGACACGGCCAGCGCCGGCATACCCAGCGTCCGCCCCTCAAGGGCAGCGGCCACCGTTCCCGAATATATCACGTCGTCGCCCAGGTTCGCGCCGCGGTTGACCCCGGAAACCACCACATCCGGCAGGAAATCGAAGGCGCCGGCCACCGCCAGCAACACGCAGTCGGTCGGTGTCCCGTTCACGCGGATGAATCCGTTCTCCAGTTTTTCCGGCATCAGCGGCCGATCCAGGGTCAGCGAGTTGCTCGCGCCGCTTCGATCCCGGTCCGGAGCCACCACCAGCACTTCACCGAGCCTGGACATCTCCAGCGCCAGGGCGGCAATCCCCGGTGCATACACGCCATCATCATTGCTGACCAGAATCTTCACGCCGCCTGCACTCCCCGTGCATCGTGCACTTCAAAAATTTCCCGCAACACGCTGGTCGCAAATGCCCCCGAGCGCAAGCGAAAACCCAGCCGGACCACATCGTCAGCCTGCCACTGCCAGTCGAATTCACCTGGCACCAGGCGCAACGCGCGCCGCGCCGGGCGCATGCCGGTTGCATCCAGCGTCGCACAGGCTTCCGGATAAGCGGCAAAAATCCGCGCCTCGAGTTCGGCCACCCGGTCCTGCGCCAGCCCGTCACCAGCGCCGTAGAGCGGACCGGTCACATGCAGTTCACCACGATCAACGCGCTGCTGGTCCTGCGCGTCATGCCCGGATGCGAGAAAAAAACTGTTGCCGTCGGCAAACTGCAGCGCATCCCCCGGCAGCACCGTGCGCCAACTGCCAGCGGCCACGCGCTGATCCAGGCAGGCGTTGAACAACTGCGCGCGCAGGGCTGAAAAATGCATGCCCTGTGCCTGGCGTCCGCGGCGCTGCACCCGGGTATCCAGGTTGATGGACCGGTTGCCAAAGCGCTGTTCACCAAAGTAATTGGGTACGCCCTGCGTGGCGACCCGCTGCAGGGCTGCGTCCAGTTCCACGCGGTCGGCTGTAATGCCGCGCAGGTGCAGGCAGAACACGTTGGCGGCGTGATAACCCGGCCGTAGCTTGTGCTGGTGAAAGGCCGCGCGCAGCACGCGCAGGGAATCGTGCACCTGTACCGGGCTGGCCAGGTGCAGCGGAAACTCGGCACCCGGCATGTGCACGCTGAGCCACTGGCGCGTCACCGCGTTACGGTCTTTCATGCCGCACCAGCTCACCCGGCGCCGCGCAACGCCGACCAGGCGCGCCAGGTCAGTGGCCGCCTGGGGCGTGGTCAGGTTGCGTTTCTCAATCTGCACCAGCAGGTGCTCACCCTGCCCGTCCGGTTCAAAGCCGAGAATCTCCTCGACCTGGAAATCTTCCGGCGCGACCCGAATCTGCGCGATAGCCGGCGTCTGCGCGCACACCCGCGCCAGTGGCTGCGTATTCAAGAGCTCGTCACCGGCAGCAGCAGGGCCACCGCATGCGCGGAGATACCCTCACCGCGCCCGACCGGTCCGAGTTTTTCCATGGTGGTCGCCTTGACGTTGACCTGGGTCAATGCGACCTCCAGGTCTGCCGCCAGCGCAGTGCACATACCGGGAATGTGCTCCGCCAGCCGTGGCTGCTGGGCTATCACGGTCAGATCGGCATTACCGACCTGCCAGCCGGCAGCCTGCAGCAGTTGCCGCACCTGGCGCAGGAAATCCCGGCTGTCCGCGTTGCGCCAGCGCGCATCCGTGTCGGGGAAATGCCGGCCTATGTCACCCAGTCCCGCCGCACCAAGCAGCGCATCGCAGAGCGCATGTATAGCCACGTCGCCGTCCGAATGCGCAACAAATGAATAGGCACAGGGAATCCGCACCCCGCCAATCACCAGTCCGTCACCGGGCTGCAGGCGATGCACGTCAAATCCATGCCCGATACGCATCATGCGTGATCCTCGATACCCAGTATGCGCGCCGCCAGTTGCAGGTCGCGCTGGTGCGTGATTTTCAGATTGGCTGCCTCGCCCATCACCAGTTTTGGCGTGTAACCGGCAGCCTCGATGGCGGAAGACTCATCCGTGACCGTTGCACCGGTGGCGTCTGCCGCCAGCGCCTGCGCCAGCGCGGCAGACAGTTCCCGGTAACGGAACATCTGCGGCGTCTGGGCCTGCCACAAGCCACGCCGGTCACGGGTCGCAAGCACTTCCTGCGCAGCATTCGCTTCTTTCAGGGTGTCGGCCACCGGGATTGCCAGCAGGCCACCAACGGCATGATCAGCCAGCTCGTCCAGCAGCCGTGCCAAGCATTCCTGCGACAGGCAGGGGCGCGCCGCGTCGTGCACGAGTACGAAGTCATCCGGCTGCGCCAGCCCGCTCAGTTCACGCAGCGCGTTGGACACGGAATGCACCCGCTCGGCACCACCGTCAGCAATGCGCAGCCGATCTTTACCGGGAAAATCCAGGGCCGCCCAGTAGCTGTCATCGGGAGCCAGCGCCAGCACGATTCCCTGCAGGCCAGGCACGTCGGCAAACAGACGCAGCGTTCGCTCGAGTACGGTGAGTCCACCGATGCGGCAGTACTGCTTGGGAACCTCGCTGCCAAAACGGCTGCCATGGCCCGCCGCCGGAATCACGACCCAGGCGCGCCCGGTGCTGCGTGCAGTCATCAGGCACCACTCAGGACGCTTCGTCCACCATCAGGAAAAACGTTTCGCCACGCCGAATCAGGCCGAGCTCGTTGCGGGCCCTTTCTTCGATGGAATCCAGATTGCTGCGCAGGTCCTGCACCTCGGCGCGCAGCAGTTCATTGCGCACACGCAGATGATCGTTTTCAGCGGTCTGTACGCTGATCTGCTCTTCCAGTTCCTTGATTTCATGCATGCTGCCCATACCCACCCACAGGCGGACCTGCAACCCGATCAGGGTTACGGCAAGCAGCAGGATGGCAGCGCGCATCCGTTGTTCAGCCGCCCACGCCGCGAAATTCAGCACGGCCGCGATACGGTGCTGCGCCAGCCAGTTCTTCTTCAATGCGCAGCAGGCGGTTGTACTTGGCAACCCGGTCAGACCGGCACAGGGAACCCGTCTTGATCTGTCCGGCACCGGTCGCCACGGCCAGGTCAGAAATAAAGGTGTCTTCGGTTTCGCCGGAACGGTGCGAGATCACCGCGGTGTAACCGGCTTCCTGAGCCATGCGAATGGCATCCAGGGTTTCCGAGAGCGTGCCGATCTGGTTGAACTTGATGAGGATGGAGTTGGCAATGCTCTTGGTGATG
>JBFJWR010000183.1:0-6008 GCA_041623535.1 Pseudomonadales bacterium | reverse complement strand
TTCAATCGCATGAACGACCTGGTCGATGTCTGCCGCATCGAGGGACATATCCGCATCGACGGTGACGACCTTTATGACCGCAGTGTCGATGTCACCGAGATGCGTCGGCGTATCGGCATGGTGTTCCAGAAGCCGAACCCGTTTCCCAAGAGTATCTACGAGAACGTGTGTTATGGCCTGCGCATCCAGGGCATCAACAAGAAACGCGTACTCGATGAACGCGTCGAGTGGGCCCTGAAAGGGGCGGCACTGTGGAACGAGGTGAAGGATCGCCTGGACGACAGCGCGTTTGGCTTGTCCGGCGGGCAGCAGCAGCGCCTGGTCATTGCCCGGTGTATTGCCGTGGAACCCGAAGTGCTGCTGCTGGATGAACCCTGTTCGGCGCTGGATCCGATCTCCACGCTCAAGGTGGAAGAACTGATCAATGAGCTCAAGGAACAGTTCACGATCATCATCGTCACCCACAACATGCAACAGGCAGCACGGGTTTCCGATTACACGGCCTATATGTACATGGGCAAGCTGATTGAGTTTGGCGCCACCAACCAGCTATTCACCAATCCGCGTGAGAAACACACGGAAGATTACATTACCGGCCGTTACGGTTAAGCGCGCGCCGCAGCGACCACAACGCGCAGAAAGATTGACTTGCCCAGGCGTACAGAGAAATGAATAAAGAAAGTCACGCAGATCACATCTCCCAGCAGTTCAACAGTGAAATGGAAGAACTACGTACCCATTTCCTGGCCATGGGCGGCCTGGTGGAGAAGCAGGTGGGCGATGCACTTGAGGCATTGCTGGACGCCAACAGCGATCTCGCCGCGCAGGTGATGAAGAGCGACGCCAAAACCAACGATATGGAAATGAAGATCGACGAGGAATGCCGGCAGATCGTCGCCCGCCGGCAACCGGCGGCCAGTGACCTGCGTATTGTCATGTCGCTGGTGAAGGCGGTCACCGACCTCGAGCGCTGTGGCGACGAAGCCGTCAAGATCGCGCGCCAGGCCGAGATGCTGGCCCAGGAAGGCACATCACCACGCGGGTACCGGGAGTGCCGACACATAGGCAATCACGTGCGCAAGATGCTCTACGACGCGCTGGATTCGTTCGCGCGCATGGATGTGGAAACCGCCCTGGAGGTCATCGGAGAAGAAGCGGCCGTGGACGAGGAATACAACGGCGCCATGCGCCAGCTGATGACGCACATGATGGAAGATTCGCGCGCCATCACGCGGGTGCTGAATATTCTCTGGGTGGTGCGGGCGCTGGAACGGATCGGCGACCACTCGCGCAATATTGCCGAGTTTGTCATCTACATGGTCGAGGGCAAGGACTTGCGGCATAACTCGGTCGAGGAAATTCGCCGCCGGGTCGAACGCTAGACCAACCTTTCGAGTTTCTTTCAGGGCGCGGTTTTCTGCTGCACGCGCCCGGCGTCGAAGCGGCAGATAAATTCGCTGCCGGTACCCGGCTCACTGCGTATCACCAGTCGCCCGTCGTGGCGCAACAGCACGTGCTTGACGATGGCCAGGCCCAGCCCGGTGCCACCGGCATCCTGTGAGCGGTGAGTGTCGACCCGGTAGAAACGCTCGGTGAGCCGGTTCAGGTGCTGAAACCCGATACCGGGCCCATTGTCGCGAAACAGCACTTCCAGGCCATTGCGTACAGCCCGGCAATGCACTTCGATTTCGCCACCTTCCGGCGTGTACTTAACTGCATTCATCAGCAGGTTGGAAAACGCGCTGTGCAGTTCCGCCTCGCTGCCCAGCAGGTCGGCGTTGGTTTCCACCTTCAGCGTGATCCGTTGGGATCGCGACTCGCCGATCACCTGCGCATCCCGCACGACCCGCGCCAGCAGCGCAGTCAGCTCGACCCGTTCTTCGCGTCCGGGACGCGCGTCGTTCTCCAGTCGCGACAGGAACAGCAGATCCCGCAGCAGGTGATCCATGCGTTCACCCTGGCGGTTCATTTCGGAAATGATCCCGGGCAATGAATCAACCGGTAACTGTTCCATGTCCTGCAGTGTTTCCAGGTAGCCACGCATCACTGTCAGGGGCGTTTTCAGCTCGTGGGAAAGGTTGGCCACAAAATCGCGGCGCATCTTTTCCAGGGCGTGCAGCCGGGTCACATCGCGTACGATGACGAGGTGGTCGGTACGCGCGAAACGGGTGATGTGTACCTGCAGATGCTGGTCTGCCCGCCGCGGGGATATCATTTCCAGTGGTTCACGGAAATCGTTGGCAGAGAAGTAGTGCATGAATGCCGGGGTCCGCACCAGGTTGCTGATGTGCTGGCCACGATCCCGTGGATCCTGAAAACCAAACATCTCGCCAGCGGCACCGTTCCACCATTCCAGGCTGCGGTTGGCATCGAGCATGATCACGCCATCGCGCAGCGCGGACAGGGAATCCCGCACCCGGCCGACGATCTTGCGCAGCCGTTTACGACTTTTTTTCTGTTTGCGCTGCAGCCTGTACAGGCCGTCGAACACGTCGCCCCACAGACCGAAACTTTCCGGCAGGTCTGAGCCGTCGCGTCCGTCCAGCCATCGGTGCAGGCGGACCAGCTGCCAGGAGCTCCAGCCGACGTATGCCAGCAGGCCCACTAACAGGAACGCCATGGTGGCGTCGAACAGCCAGCCGACAAGCATGAGCAGGAACAGGCTGCCGAGCAGCTGTGTAACGCCTTCCCGCCAGTGACGCCGCATGCCCGACCTCCAAAATCCCGGTTACTGGATGGAGCAGCGATACCCCATGCCGCGCACCGTCTGAATCATCCGCTGGTGTCCGCTGGGCTCAAGCGCCTTGCGCAGACGCCGGATATGCACATCGACAGTACGTTCTTCAATGTAGACGTTGTTGCCCCAGACGTTGTCCAGCAACTGGGCGCGGCTGTAGGCCCGTTCCAGGTGGGTGACAAAAAACTGCAACAGGCGAAACTCGGTTGGCCCCAGTGCCAGTTCGTTGCCATGGGCGCTGACCCGGTGCGATACGGGGTCCAGCCGGAGGCCGTCCAGTTCTATGGGTGTGTCGATGCCCGGCGGCGTGGTGCGGCGCAACACGGCCCGGATGCGGGCCACCAGTTCCCGTGGCGAGAATGGCTTGGCCACGTAATCATCGGCACCCGCTTCCAGTCCCCGAATCTTGTTGTCCTCCTCGGTTTTCGCGGTCAGCATGATGATGGGTATGTCGCGGGTCTGCTCTTCGCGCTGCAGGCGCCGCGCAAACTCCAGGCCACTGACGCCTGGCATCATCCAGTCGAGCAGCACCAGGTCGGGACGTTCTTCGTGAATGATGCGCCAGGCCGCGTCGGCGTCTGCCGCTTCCAGCGCGCGGATTTCGGCAACGTCCAGCGCCAGGCACACCATCTTGCGGATGGCGGCTTCGTCGTCGACGACCAGTACGGTCTTTTCCTGGATGCTCATGTGTTGCTGCCGGTTGTCATGTCCGGATCACATTAGATGACACGAATGCTACAGAATGATGACAGCGGCCCGACCGTCGCGTCTCAGACCTGCAGATAATGGAGAAACAGGCCGAGAAACACCGCGAGGCCGACCCAGTTGTTGTGCAGAAACGCGCTGAAACAGGCTGCCGGCGCCCGGTTGCGAATCAGGTATTGCTGCCACACGAACAGCGCTGCCGCAGTCCCCAGGCCGAGGTAAAAAGGGGTGGTCAGTTCCAGGCGGTTGCCCAGCAGTACGAGGCAGAGCAGTGTCAGTGCCTGCAGCACGCCGATCATCAGCCGGTCGGCGTCACCGAACAGGATGGCAGTGGACTTGATGCCGGCTTTCAGGTCATCAGCGCGATCCACCATGGCGTACTGGGTGTCATAGGCCACGGTCCAGACCAGGGTGGCCGCATACAGCAGCCAGACGTGCGCCGGCAGGGCCTCCTGCTCGGCTGCAAAGGCCATGGGGATTGCCCAGGCAAATGCCGCACCGAGGAATACCTGCGGCAGGTAGGTGTGACGTTTCATGAAGGGGTACACCGTGGCCAGCAGTACGCCACCGAAGGACAGCAGGATGGTGAAGGTGTTGGTCTGCAGTACCAGGCCGAAGGCGACCAGGCACAGGAAAGCAAAGAGTCCGAGCGCCTCCCGTGGCGCGGCCCGGCCAGTGACCAGCGGACGCCCCTCGGTACGACTGACCTGGCCGTCCAGGTTGCGGTCGGCGTAGTCGTTGATCACGCACCCGGCCGAGCGCATGACGATCACACCCAGTACGAAGATGATGACATTGCGCCATTGGGGTTGCCCGTCACCGGCAATCCACAGTGCCCAGAGCGTTGGCCACAGGAGCAGGAAAATGCCGATCGGCCGATGCAGGCGCATCAGCTCCGCATAGACGGGGAGCCGTTGCACGCCGGCCTCCAGGTAGCGGTCCGTGTTGATCATGGCGAACTGGTTTGTGGGTACGGCCCCTAGTCTAGCGAGTCGGGAAGCGCTGCGCAGCCATCACCGGGAGGAAGTACTCACCAACCAAGAGCGGGTGATGGTGAAAGCGGAACAGGCTGCGGCGTCCCCAGATGGTCTCGGCCAGGTCGCATCCCGGAAAATCGTTTCCGGTAAGCCGGGCGTAGTCGACGTGCTCGCGCGTGGTCTGTGGCGACTGGAACAACAGCGCGCCCAGCGGCCTGGACTGCAGGTGGCGCAGAAACCGGGAGGAACCGCGCAGGCTGGATTCGGGCAGCACGCTGCGTGCAAATACCCAAGGCGTGTCCGCGCCGAATAGCAGGACTTCGCGCAGACGACAGACCTGGCGCGGATCAATGTGCAGCAGGCGGGCCTCCTCGGGGGTCGCCCGGCCCCAGCGCTGATCCACTACCGAGACCCGGAACTGACCGGCGCTGGCCTGTACCAGGCGGCGCGTCAGGGAGCCGGCATCAAACAGCCAGGGACGCAGGCCGGGCGGGACCGACTGCGCACTGAACTGGGCGCGGGTTTGCCAGTGGGCGGCACGAATCGCCGCCAGATGTTGGTTTTGCACAGTTTCGGACGCCGGCCGGAAGTGGCCGCGAGCATGCTGGAAAGCGCCGGATCACGCAAGCGCAGCGCTGCTTGCAGTGGGGTGGAGGCCAACTGTAAGGTATGCGACCGATTTCAACTTGGGATGCAAAGAATGAGCAGCACTTGGCATCAGTGGCAGTGCATCGTCTGTGGCTTTATCTACGATGAGGAAAAAGGCCTGCCGGAAGAGGGTATTGCGCCCGGAACCCGTTGGGATGAAATTCCGGAAGACTGGGTGTGTCCGGATTGCGGTGTCAGCAAGCAGGACTTTGAAATGATCCAGGTGGGTTAGGCGTGACGGATCCACTGGTCATCATTGGTACCGGCCTGGGCGGATATAACGTCGCACGTGAATTTCGCAAGCTGGACACCGACACCCCGGTCACGCTGATCACCGCGGATGATGGCCGCTCCTATTCCAAGCCCATGCTCAGTGCCGCCTTTGAAAAGAGGAAGGACGCCAGTTCATTGGCCATGGCCACCCCGGAAGGTATGGCCACGCAACTCAATGCCGGGGTGCGCACCCACACCGAAGTGACGGCCCTGGACCCGGCTGGCCGACGCGTGCTGATCGGTGACGAAGCGGTGCCCTACTCCGGCCTGGTGCTGGCCTGGGGCGCACAGGTCCTGCGCGCACCGCTGGGCGGCGACGCTGCCGATACCGTCCTGTCCGTGAATGACCTGGAAGACTACGGCCTGTTTCGCGAGCGACTGCAGGGCAAGCGCCGCGTGCTGATCATGGGCACCGGGCTGATCGGCTGCGAGTTCGCCAGTGATCTCACTCACGCCGGCTTCGAAGTCACGCTGGTGGCGCCGGACCAGCACCTGTTGCAATTGCTTGTCCCGGAAACCGCCGGCCGCCTGTTGCAAAAGGCCCTGCAGGCCGAGGGCGTGACAATCCACCTCGGCCCGTTGGTCCAGGGTGTGGACCGGGCCGCCGACGGCAGCCTGCTGGTGCAACTCGATACTGACACGCAGCTGGAAACCGACCTGGTGGTCTC
>JBFJWR010000182.1:0-6095 GCA_041623535.1 Pseudomonadales bacterium | reverse complement strand
GGGACGACGCGACTGGGCACGGTGGTGGAATGGACCGACAAGACTGCGCAACTGGCTCGCGAGGAAAAGGAGCGCGCGATCGCCAACGAGAACAAGCGCATCCGCCAGGCGCTGGACAGCGTTGCGACCAATGCGATGATCGCTGATGGTGATTTCAATATCATCTACATGAACGAAGCCATCTACGGCATGATGCGCAACGCCGAGAGCGACATCAAACGGGATCTGCCATCATTCGCGACCGACAAACTCATGGGCGCCAATATCGACCAGTTCCACAAGAACCCGGCGCATCAGCGTGGCCTGGTGGGTGGCATGACCAGTACCTACCGCTCGGAAATCATGATCGGCGGCAGAACCTTCAGCCTGATTGCCAACCCGATCAACAGTGATGACGGCGAGCGTATCGGCACGGTCGTGGAATGGACTGACCGCACCATTGAGGTCGCAGTGGAGAAAGAGATCGACGGCATCGTGCAGGGTGCGGTCAACGGTGATCTGTCGCAGCGCATTGAAATGCAGGGCAAGAGCGGCTTCTTCAAATCACTGGGCAACGGGCTGAATCAACTGGTCGAGGTCTGCGAAGGGCTGGTGGACGATGCCCTGACGGCCGTAAGCGCGATGGCACAGGGCGACCTGACTGTCAGTATCAGCAGCGATTATCGCGGCAAGTTCGATGAACTGAAGCTGGGTATCAACACCACGGTCGCCAACCTGACCGACATCCTGAGCCAGATCAACGAGGCCAGTGGCAGCGTGTCCACGGGGGCAGACGAGATGGCCCAGGGCAACGCGGATCTGAGTCAGCGGACGGAGGAGCAGGCCTCAGCGCTGGAGGAAACGGCCTCCAGCATGGAGGAAATGACCGCTACGGTTCGTCACAGCGCCGAGAATGCGCGCAACGCCAATGAGCTGGCTGGCGAAGCGCGCGGCAAGGCGCAGCGTGGTGGCGAGGTGGTCACACAGGCGGTGGATGCCATGTCCGGCATCAACGACGCGTCCAAGAAAATTGCCGACATCATTGGCGTCATCGACGAGATCGCGTTCCAGACCAATCTGCTGGCGCTGAACGCGGCGGTGGAGGCGGCACGCGCCGGCGAGCAGGGGCGCGGATTCGCCGTGGTCGCTGGCGAGGTCCGGAACCTGGCCCAGCGTTCTGCGGGTGCGGCGAAGGAGATCAAGGATCTGATCCGCGACAGCGAGGCACGCGTCGAGCAGGGCACGCGACTGGTAAACGAGTCGGGTACCACCCTGCAGGAGATTGTCACAGCAGTGCAGAACGTGAGTACGACGATCGCGCAGATTGCCGATGGCGCGCAGGAGCAGACCCAGGGCATTGAACAGGTCAATCGCGCGATTTCGCAGATGGACGAAATGACGCAGCAGAATGCCGCATTGGTGGAAGAGGCTTCGGCATCCAGTGAGTCCATGGCGGAGCAGGCTCGCAACATGAGCAAGCTCGTGTCGTTCTTTACGCTGGACGATGCCGGTGGGCCGGTCGCGGGCGCCGCAGGCCGTAATGCGCCCGCGGGACGCAGCACGCCGGCGGGCGGCAAGGGTGGCGCTGCGGCCGCCAGGCCTGCAGCAGCGGCCAAGAAGTCCGCGCCCGCGCGCAAGCCGGCGCCTGGCAAGGCCAAAGGCGGCGATGATGACTGGGAGGAGTTCTAGCCGGGAATGACGGGCCCACAGGTCCGCATCGAGGCGGCGGAACAACCCAGCAGGTTCGGCCCCGGTTTAACTGCCTTGCAGTCTTTCGGGAGCTGCTGAATGCCTGGTGATGTAGCGCAATCGGGAATGCGTCGCGAATTTCCAATGAGCGACGCAGATTTTCATACGATCCGGAAACTTGTGCACGAGGAAACCGGTATATCCCTCGCGGAAACCAAGCGGGACATGGTGTACGGGCGGCTGGCCAAGCGCATCCGGGCGCTGGGCATGACCAGTTTTACGGCCTATGTTCGGCTGTTGCGTGACCCGGAGGGCGAGGAGATGCCCCACCTGGTCAATGCAATCACCACGAACCTGACATTTTTCTTTCGTGAACCACATCATTTCGACTTTCTTCGCCAGACGGCGTTGCCGGAAGCGATACAGGCGAACCGGAGCACCGGCAAAATCCGCATCTGGTCTGCGGGTTGCTCCACCGGCGAGGAGCCGTACTCCATCGCGATCGTGCTGCACGAGGCTTTGCGGGGGCACAGGTTCGATGCCCAGGTGCTGGCGACCGATCTGGACAGCAACGTGCTGGCCACCGCATCTGCCGGCGTTTATGACCTTTCCCGGCTGGATGGGCTGGACGTGGCCGTGAAGAAGCAGTATTTCCTGCGTCGGGATGACAAGGTGCGGGTGAAGCCGGTGCTGTCCCCCTATGTCCAGTTCCGGCAACTGAACCTGTTGCGGGACTGGCCGATGAAGGGTTTGTTTGACGTCATCTTCTGTCGCAACGTGCTGATCTATTTTGACGGGCCGACACAGCAGAAGTTGTTTGCGCGGTTTGCCTCGCAGCTTCGTGCCGGCGGCTACCTCGTGATCGGACACTCTGAAACCATGCACCCGCGCAACGAACGCTATGAATATCTTGGCAAGACCATCTATCAGAGGTGTGCATGATGCCGTTCCCGTGCAGTAGCGTGCTGGCGAAACCGGCAGGGGCGGCCGCGTAATGAGTACGACTGGCTCGCAGAAACCAACACTGCCGCGTTGCCTGCCGGGGATGGAAGGCATACATCGCTACTGGGACGCGCGGCACGAGAGCTTTGCAGCCAAACTGATTCCCGGCGACATTTACGTCACGCTGCAGAATGAATTACTGGTCACAACGCTGGGATCCTGCATCAGCGTCTGCATTCATGACCGGTTAAAGAGAATTGGCGGCATGAATCATTTCCTGTTGCCACTGCAGGGCGAAAATGCCGGTACCTGGGGCGGTTGTTCCTCGGCAACCTCGACCCGCTATGGCAACTGGGCCATGGAACTGCTGATCAACACCATGCTCAAGCAGGGCTGCCAGACCCGGAACATGGAATTCAAGGTGTTTGGTGGCGGCAAGATGGGTGGCGGGAAAAGCGAGGACGTCGGGCAGCGTAATATCGGCTTCGTGATCGATTACCTGTCGACCGAGGGCTACCCGATCGCGTCGCTGGATGTCGGCGATATTTATCCACGCAAGGTGCATTTTTACCCCGAAAGCGGTCGTGTGCGGGTCAAAAAGCTGCAGCACGTGCGCAATGACACGATTTTCGAGCGCGAAGTGGAGTACAGCCAGCATATCAACCAGGACAACACGGACGGCAGTGTTGAGCTTTTCTGATTCCCAGATGACCGAGTAAGGATGGAATGATGCCGGTACGTGCATTGATCGTCGATGACTCCGCCCTGATCCGCAAGGTGCTGACCGAAATCCTGTCTGCCGATCCGGACATCGAAGTGGTGGGTACGGCGGGTGACCCGTACATCGCCCGGAACAAGATCAAGGAATTGAATCCGGACATGATCACGCTGGACGTGGAAATGCCGCGCATGGATGGCATTGCCTTTTTGCGCAACCTGATGCGTTTGCGACCCATGCCGGTGCTGATGATATCCACGCTGACCGAGAAGGGTGGTCCGATCACGCTGGAAGCACTGGAACTCGGCGCGGTGGACTACGTGCCCAAGCCAACGGCCGACATGCATGGCGGCCTGTTTGGTATCGCCGACGAAATCCGGGAGAAGGTCAAAGTCACGGCGCGGGCGACGGTACGACCGGTCGACCCCGAAAAACTGCAGTCCCGGGCCATCAATCACTCCCTGAAAACCGACGTGATGGGAGACGAGTACAAGCATGGTCACATCATCGCAATTGGTGCATCGACGGGCGGTACCGAGGCCATCATGGAAGTGCTGCTGAAGTTTCCGCCGGATTCCCCACCGGTTCTGATCACCCAGCATATTCCACCCGGATTCAGCACCACGTATGCCGAGCGACTCAACAAGCGCTGTGCACTCAATGTTTTTGAAGCGCGCAGCGGCCAGGTCATCAAGCCCGGCAGTGCCTACCTGGCCCCCGGAGATGATCACCTGGAGATGGTTCGCGAGGGTGTGAACCGCACCTGCAAGCTCAGCAAGTCAGAAAAAGTAAACCGGCATCGTCCATCGGTTGATGTGCTGTTCGATTCGGTCGCGGCCGCCATGGGAAACAACTGCACGGCGGCGCTGCTGACCGGAATGGGTAATGATGGTGCCCGGGGACTGCTCAACCTGCGCAACGCCGGCGCACACACAATCGCTCAGGATCAGCATTCCTGCGTGGTCTGGGGCATGCCGCGCGCTGCCGCGGAAATGGGCGCCGCAGTGGAAGTGAAACCCCTCGACAAGGTCGCGGGAGCAATACTGCGGGCTGCGAAATTTTCCCGTTGAAACTTTGCGCGTTCACCGGAGGTGCAGTTGACGAATTCCTGCTTCGATGCCAAAAGAAAGTGAGCCAGATCAGGTCTGTATATTGAATCAACAATGGAGTACATCGAGATGAGTGAATCTATATACGAGCGTATAGGTGGGCGCGACGCCGTGCTCGCGGCAGTCGACCTTTTCTACCAGAAGATCCTGGCCGACGAGTTGATCAACGGTTTTTTCGAAACCACCGACATGCAGCGGCAACGCGGAAAAATGATTTCCTTCCTGACGGTGGCCTTTGGTGGTCCGGAGAAAGCCAGTGGTCCCAGTTTGCGCGACGCGCATGCACCGCTGGTTGCACGGGGTCTGAATGACGCCCATTTCGACGCCGTAGCGGGGCACCTGTCCGCAACGCTCGATGAACTCGGTGTGCCGGCTGAATTGTCCGGTGAAGTGCTGAGCCTGGTGGGTTCGTTACGCGACGAGGTACTGGGGCGCTAGCTGCTTGTGACTGCATTGCCGACAACGATGCAGTCACTACTTCCGCTTACACCAGCAGTTCCGGGACTTCGAGTTTCTCGAGCTCCGCTTCCTGAATGCCTGCGGGTCTCCCCGGTTGCTCAGGGATCAACGCCGACAATTCCCGCCCGCCGGTCAGCCAGTCGATCATTGGTTGCCATTGCACCAGGTCGCGGATGACCTTGCGGGCCGGCAGTTCAAAGATGGACAAACCTTCCTGCGCAGCCAGCAGGTAGTTCTGTGTTTCCCGCAGATGGGTGATCTTCGGAATATCAATACGCCAGAGCAGTTCCATGGTGGTGCGATACATCACCGTGTTCTCCCGTACCCGGTTCGCGACCACGCCGGCGCGCAGATTGGGCCGGTCGATCAGGATGGATTTGTTCAGTTCGAACAAGTAGTGCACCAGTGCCCGCAGATCAATCGGGGACGGCATGACCGGCAGCAGCAGGTAGTCGGCGTGGCGCGTATGTTCTGCCAGTTGTTCGTCATGGCAGGCCGCCGGCATGTCCATGATGACCCAGTCAGTGCCGGGCGGAACACGGGCATCTTCGCGCGAGGTGCGTACCAGCGATATGGGCGGACGACTGGTGCCGCGCAGAGCCAGCCAGTCCCGGCAGCAACTCTGCTGGTCGTAGTCGAGGATCACCACGTTCTTGCCGTGACAGGCAAACAACGCAGCGAGATTGGTGGCCAGCGTGGTCTTGCCCGAGCCGCCCTTGGGATTGGCAATGATGACGGTTTTCATGACGGCAGAACCTGCATTCCCGCAAAGTTCGAGATACCCGCAAGCATAACCGCTGATGGTGTAAATGGAAGCGGGAATGTTGTCGTTCGCTTTGTCCGACAGGATCCTGGGGTGCCGGCCCAGTCCCCGGCGGCCCGGACGCGGGAATTCGGTTCGGGTGGCCAGGCAGCATAAAAAAAGGCGACCCGAAGGTCGCCTTTTCCGGGCAATCCCGACCTGTGGTCAGAACTGCTCTTCTTCGGTGGAACCGGTCAGTGCCGTAACCGAGGACTGGCCACCCTGGATTACAGTGGTGACGTCGTCGAAGTAACCAGCGCCCACTTCCTGCTGGTGCGATACAAAGGTGTAACCACGCTCTGCCGCATCGAACTCGGGCTGCTGAACCATTTCCACGTAGTGCTTCATGCCTTCGCCACGCGCGTAGTTGTACGAGAAGTCGAAGGTGCGGTACCAG
>JBFJWR010000181.1:0-6104 GCA_041623535.1 Pseudomonadales bacterium | reverse complement strand
CGGTTCAGGGTCACGGTCGCGATACCCTGTTCGATTACCAGGTCTACAGTTGCAGTCATGAGATTTCCCTAACGCTTGTTAGGCGCGCATTGTGCGGTGCCACGCAGGTGGATTCAAGCGCAGCTAGAGGCGCTCGGCAACGGGCAGTATCAGCCACTCCACCAGTTGCTCGTAGATCCGCTCATCTGCCAGCATGGCAATGTGGTCGAGATGCTCGATCTGCCGGCGCGTGATCTGCTCGCCGCGCAATTCACGGGTCGGGTCGCGATGCTGGCCCAGCGCGCTGTATACCGGAACCAATCCGTCTCCCACCCAGCTGTCGGCGGTTTGCTCGTCGCGGCCTCCGCCCAGCAGCAGATGGCGGGCGTGCGCAACCAGTTCCGGCAGGGGCGGGCGGCTGTCCTTCTGGTTGATGTCCCAGGCTTCCGGCTGCGCATCGGCAAAAATATTGCCGTAGCGCAGATCACGGATCGCTGCACTGCGAATATTGCCGAGGCGCATGAAAGGGCGTGAGTAAGCGCTTACTCCGGTTACGGAGTTCACCAGGTGGCCCATGCGCTCGTAGGGCGCGCCATGGTGCGGGGTGGACAGGTAAGCGCAGCTTTCCAGGCTGCCTAGCCAGGAGTGAGCGCTGACTTCGGCATAGTGGCAGGCGCTACGCATCAGCAGGCCGCCCATGCTGTGGCCGACGAGATGCAGCTTGCGCTGCGGGGAGCCATGCAGGTTCTGCAGGCGGTCGGCCAGTTCCTGCCCGTTCACACCGATCGGCAATCCCGAGTTGTAGCGTATCCACGCAACCCGGTGACCGTTGCGTTCCAACTGGTCGGCGAATGCCAGGTGGGCCGGGTTCATCCAGCCGCGGTCATGCATACACAGCCCATGCAAAATCAGGGTCAGGTTGGCGCTGCTGTCATCGCGAAGTTCGCAGTCGGCCAGCCGTTGCCCGTGCCGGTCATGAAAGCTCATCGGCAGTGCCAGCGGACTGTTCCAGCGCGCCAGCTTGTCGCCCATGACGCCGTTCAGTACGGCGCGCAGCAGCAAGCGGCTCTCGTTGTCCGGAGTGGCTTCGCCATCGTGGTCCGGGAGTTGCCCGGCGAGTTCGCCGAGCAGGCCAGCCAGCCCGGTGAAGGAGCCGGAGACGATCCGATAGGGCAGCGGCGCACGCCGCGCATCGGGCGTGCGGCGGCTCAGTGGCAGGGGCGCGTGCGCGATGGTTTCGTGCATCTCGGCGACCAGCTCGGTGATCTGTCCGGCGCCGTGCAGGGCGAGGTGGCCCAGGCCCAGTGCGCTTTGCAGGAGCGACAGGCGCGCCGGATTCTGGCTACCATGCGGTGCCGCCAGGCGTTCGGGATGCGGCATCTTGAATGCCTCCAGTGAGTGTACAAGTGTACACATTACTGTGTTGACTGGTTTATGTCCAGTGACCGTGACAATATTCGACCCCTTTCTCATGGACCCCGGAGCACCCGATGCGACTGCGCGATGCCGATGATTACGATCCGACCTGGGCGACCAAGCCGCGTGTGAAACAGCCCCTGCCCGAGCAGGTGGACGTGGCCATCGTCGGTGCGGGTCTGGGTGGCCTGCTGGCGGGTGCGTACCTGGCGCAGTCCGGTGTTCGGGTGGCCCTGTTTGATCAGCACTACGTGGCCGGTGGCTGCTGCACCCAGTTCAGCCGTGGTGGGCCGCGTAACCGCTTCAATTTTGATATCGGCCTGCACTACATCGGCGACTGCGGACCGACCGGCAAGATTCCGCGCCTGCTCGCCGGGCTCGGTGTGCAACTCGATTACCTGCCCATGGATCAGGATGGCTTTGACACCCTGGTGTTTCCGGATTTCCGTTTCCCGATTCCGGCGGATCACGATCGCTTCCGCGACCGCCTGGTTGGCATGTTCCCGGCCGAGAAACGCGGCATCGACCGCTACGTGCGCTTTCTGAAGGAAGTCGACGATTTTGCCCGGCGCATGGAGGCCGCCCAGGGTCGCATGGGGATGGGCATGGCCATGTGGGCGCTGACCTCCGGCCGGCTGGCAGCGAAGTACAAGGGCGTTACGCTGAAGGAGTTGCTGGACTCCTGTACCCGGAACCCCGAAGTCCGTGCCGTGATGGCCGGTCAGAACGGCGACTACGGTCTGCCGCCGAGCAAGGTGAGCGCCGCGCTGCACGCCGGTCTGAGCAATCACTATTTCCGCGGTGCCTGGTATCCCCGCGGTGGCGGGCAGGTGATCGCCGACCGTGTTTCCGAGGTGGTGGAAGCGGCCGGCAGCACGATACACCTGCGGCAGAAAGTGGAGCGCATCCTGGTCGAGGACGGTCGCGCCTGTGGTCTGCAGATACAGTCACACAAGGGGCAGGAACATACCGTGCGGGCCCGGCTGGTGCTGTCGAATGCCGACATTCGCGCCACGTTCGACGACCTGCTCGAGTCATCCGCCCAGCCCGCAGAATGGCGTACCAAGGTTGCCGGGTTCGAGATGGCGGCGGCGATTTTCATGACCTGCCTGGGCATCCGTGGCGACATGCGCGAGCGGGGCATGGCGACCAGCAATTACTGGCAGTTCGATACCTGCGACTTTGAACACCTCTATGACAACCTGCACGACCTGCAGCCACGGGCCTCGTACATCACCAGCGCCTCCCTGAAAGATCCGGACACCCGCCATCACGCACCGGAGGGGATATCCAGCGTCGAGGCCATGACCATCCTCTCCGGTCGGGCGGAAGACTGGGGCATTACGCCGGGTGCCGTCGCAGAGTGGGACTACAAGGCAGATGGCCGCTACCAGGAGATCAAGAACCGCATCGAGGAAAACATGGTTCAACGCGTCGAGAACCTGTTTCCCGGCAGTGCTGCGGCGATTGAATTCCGTGAATCAGCTTCGCCCATGTCACACACGCGTTACACGCTGGCGACCGACGGCACCGGTTACGGACTGGCAGCGACTCCCGAGCAGTTTTTCGAACACCGGCCGGCGTACAAGTCGCCGGTGGATGGCCTGTACCTTGCGGGAGCAAGTACCCGTTCCGGTCATGGCGTGGTGGGTGCCATGGAATCAGGTCACAAGGCCGCGCGGCGTATCGGTCGCGAACTGGGGCTGGAAATTCCCGCTCTGCCACTATCGGCCTGAGGCGCGCCTGATGCAGTGGCTGCTGGAGAAATTCTTTTACCTGGTCCTGTACATACTGGCCCGTCCGGTTTTTGCCTGGACCACGTCCACCCGCTTGCATCGCTGGTGGTCTGCGCAACTGACGCTGCTGATGATGGCGCCCCGCGGGCAGGATGTGCAGCGGCAGGCGATCGGCGGTATCTCCTGCGAAATACGGCGGCCGGCGCCAGGCGCTGGCAATGACCTGCGTATCCTCTATGTGCATGGTGGCTGGTACTGTATTGGTGGCGCTGCCACGCATCGAGCGATTACCGGTGCCCTGGCCCGGGACGCGGACGCCACGGTGATCCTGCCGGATTACCGGCTGGCGCCGGAACATGCCGGCCCGGCCGCATTGGAAGATATGCTGGCGGTTTATGCCGAGTTGATCCGGCAGCCTGGGCCCGTGGTGCTGGCGGGTGACTCGGCGGGTGGCGGCCTGGGGTTGTCCCTGGCCGTTGCGATTCGTGATGCAGGCCTGGCAGCACCCGCCGCGGTGTACCTCATCTCGCCGTTGGTGGACCTGACCTATTCTGGCGCCAGTCATGCCGAACGCCGCTGGCGGGATTGCGTGCTCAGCAGCCGGATGCTTGACCGTGGCGCCGCCCTTTATCTGGCCGGTCAGGCCGCGGACGATCCGCGCTACTCACCACTGTTCGCCAATCTGCAGAACCTGCCGCCGGTACTGATACAGGTCGGCAGCGAGGAGATCCTGCATGCGGATTCTGTGCAACTGGCCGGGCGCCTGCGTGAAGCAGGCGGCACGGTGGAACTGGAGGAGTTTCCCGGCCTGTGGCACGTGTTCCACCTGCAGGCGATGATCCTGAAGCGGGCGGCGCAGGCGCTCAGCAATGCGGCCGGATTCCTGCAGCATCACGCACAGGCGCGACGCGCCTAGGCCATCTTCAGCGCAGGGCCCCTCTCAGGATGCGCAGCGCATTTTCGCCCATCACCATGCGGATGTCCGCTTCGCTGAAGCCGGCGCTCAGCAGGCCCTGGGTGACATGTACCAGCCCCGTGGTATCAAACGGCGGCTGCACCGCGCCATCAAAATCCGAGCCCAGGGCGACATGCTCGATGCCGGCGATTTCCGCAACATGACGTACCGCCCGCGCAATGCCGGCCGGTGAAACCTCGCAAATCGCAGCATCCCAGTAGCCGATGCCGATGATGCCGCCATTACTGCCGATGCGGCGTACATGTTCGTCCGACAGGTTGCGGGGTCCCGGGCAGGTGCCCTGTACCCCACCGTGCGAAACGACGATGGGATTCCTGGCCAGGTCCAGCACATCGCTGACCATCTGTGGCGCGGCATGTGCGACGTCAACGATGATGCCCAGTGCCTCCATGCGCTGAATCACCTGGCGGCCGAATGCGGTGAGTCCGCCACCGGACAGGCCATGCGCGGATCCACCCAGCGCATTATCAAAGAAATGCGTCAGGCCCATCATGCGGTAGCCGGCCGCATGCAGTTTCTCGAGATTGCCGAGTTCTGCTTCCAGGCAGTGCAAACCCTCGATGGATAGCAGCCCGGCGGTGATATTGCTGCGGTTGGCGCGGCGGGCAAGATAGATATCGAGGTCAGCGCGAGTCTCTATGATACTGAATATGCCATCGCCTTCCGCAGCGAAGTCCTGCAGTTTGCGCGCCTGGAACAGCGCTCGTTCCAGCAGGCTGTCCCAGGTGCGGGTCGGCCAGCGCTGGGCGATCACCAGGTCGGTGATGCGGTCGCTATCGGCGGCATTGCGTTCGTAATTCTGCCCGCGGGGCGATTTGGTGACAGCAGAAAATGTCTGCAGTGCCACGTTGCCTTCGATCAGGCGTGGAATGTCGGTGTGTCCGTAGTCAGATCTTTTCAGCAGGTTGCGGTTCCACAGCAAGGGGTCGGCATGCAGATCGACCACGCGCAGCGATTCGTGCAAGCGCCGCGCGTCGGGACTGACAGCCGGCAGCCGGGACGGGTAAATGCTATTGAAGCGTTTCTCCAGCATCGATGGCAGCAGTATGGAGACTCCGGCCAACAGGCCGGCAAGCAGGGTCAGCCCGAGCAGCAGCTTACGCACGAGCCTGATCCTTGCCGCCATCCGGCTCTTTCTTCAGGCCCATCAATAATCTGCGTCGGTGTCGTCCGCGAATTGATCCGTGGCTTCGGCGTCCGTATCGGCTTCAAGTGGCGCCGGAGGCCCCACTGGCTGCGAGCGCGGACTGGCCAGCCATTCGATGCAGTTGCGGATAAAGGTCCGATAGGTTTCGTCCTGCCAGCCTTCGGGTCGGTGACCGAGCGCCGAATACAGGGTCACACCCTGCTTGATGCCCTGGTACCAGACAACCGGATGCTCAGCGCCCATCTTCAGGTAGTCAAAAGGCTGGTAGCTGTTCTCGTCCACGGTCAGCACGATCTGGGCGCCGGCATGCCGCGGATTATCACGGAAGGAATACCATTCTTCTTCCCAGGCCCATTTTTCCGGAATGTCGCGCACGATACGGTGCAGGTGATTCTCGTAGGACATGACGCCGGTGCGGGTTTCCGGGAATAGTGTGTGACCCTTGAAGCGGGCGCCAATCATGTAGAACGGTCGCCAGTCCCATGAATAGCTGCGATTGCCACCGGTTGCGTGTATGCCAAAAAAGCGGCCGCCCTGTTCCACCCAGAGTTGCAGCGCACTGCGCTGGCCCGGCAGCAGCACATCCCCGGTGACGTTGTTCCAGATTACGATATTGAACTTGTCCAGCAGTTCGGGGCTGTGCACGGCGCCGTTGTCGGTGACATAGACGGACCAGCCCCACTGGTCGGCGAGTTCCTGAAAGGTGGCAATGGCGGCGTCGATGGATTCGTGCCGGACACCGTTGGTCTTGGAGAACAGCAGGATACGGATCCGGGCGTCGGCGACTTCGACCTGCGGCGGATAGCGATCATAAACCGCGCCCTTGAAGCCTTCCTGCTCCATGAAGCGG
>JBFJWR010000180.1:0-6157 GCA_041623535.1 Pseudomonadales bacterium | reverse complement strand
GCGAGGTTGCGCACCACGAACTCGCTCTGATCCTGGCGGGTTTCGCGGCGCCGTGCCTGGGCGACCCGTTCGCCGAACAACTGGCTTTCGCAGATCAGCTCCAGGCCGGCTTCCGGCAGTACCAGTCCCGCTTCCAGGTCGGCAACGAGTATCGCGTGCTGATGGGTCCGGGCGGTGAAATCATCCCAGTCCTCGCAGTGTTGCAGGTCCAGTTTTAACGGTTGCAGGATATCCAGCAGGCTTTCGCGACGCCCGGCGCTTTCCGCGGCGAACAGGATGCGTCGCGGGTTGTCGGCCAGGTAGGCCTGCAGGGCGCCCAGCGGGTGCGTGGCGCGGACGTCCACCGGCAATGCCGGCGGCGTGTCACTGGTGAAGGAGACGCCCCCCTGTGCCGCGCTCTTGCCGGCTTCCGAGAGGACCAGTACCGGTGAGCGCTTGATGCCGGCATGGAGCTCATCCGGGTGCAGGAACACCGCGCGTGGTTCCAGCAGGGGACGTTCACGGTCGACCCGGTAGTTGTCATAGCGCTCGCAGGCATCTTTCCAGAAAGCATCTGCGGCTGACTGCAGATCTGCCGGCAGCGCGAGTCGGGCGGTCGCCGGCAGGTAATCAAACAGGGTGACCGTGTGCGGGAAGAACAGCGGCAGGTAATACTCAAGTCCCGGCGACGTCAGGCCCGCCGAGACATCCTGGTATACCGGGCAGCGGCGGGTATCGACATCAAACGTGGTGCGGAAGGCCTGCCGGAACAGGCTGACCGATTCTTCGTCCAGCGGCAGTTCACGTGCCGGCAGCAACTGGATGCGCGGCACTTCCTCGCAGGTGCGCTGGGTGTCCGGGTCGAAGGTCCGCAGGGTGTCGATCTCGTTGTCGAAGAGATCGATCCGGAAGGGCAGTTCGCTGCCCATGGGAAATACGTCAAACAGCGAGCCACGCACCGCAAATTCGCCATGCTCGTAGACCGTGCCCACGGCATGATAGCCGCAGGCCTGCAGCCGCATGCGCATGGCCTCGGGGTCAAACTGCTGGCCCTTTTCCAGCAGCAGGCTGTAGGCGCTGATGTATTCCAGTGGCGCGAGGCGGTGCATCAGGGTGCGCACCGGCGTGACCAGCAGGCCCTTGTGTACCAGTGGCAGGCGGGCAAGCGTACGCAGGCGTTCTGAGATAATGTCCTGGTGCGGCGAGAATGCATCGTAGGGCAGCGTTTCCCAGTCCGGGAAACTCAGTACATCGACCTCCGGGTGACCGGCGAGAAAAAACCGGGCTTCCGCCTCCAGGCGGCTGGCCTGTTCGCTGTCCGGCGTGATCACCACCAGCAGGCTGTCGCCGTGCAGCACCGCCTCGCAGAGCGCCAGGGTGCTGGCGGCGCCCTGCAGGCCCTGCCAATAGCGACGCTCGCCGGCAGCGGCGGGTAACTGGTTTGCATCCTGGAATAGAACAGCCAAGGGAGCCTCGTGTGTGGGACGTTCCGGGGGGCGCGTATTCTACCCTGATCCCGGCCCCGAATCAGGTCGGGTTGGAATGGTGCTTGCGCACTGGGGCCGGTGTCAGGCATCCATCGTTGGCAAGCCGGAACATTCCCGAAGGTGGGCCGGCCTTGGGAGCGTATTTTCCGGGCGTCAGCGCGAACGGTACATGGATGTACAAAGGGAGCGCTGCCGCCTTCGGAGCCGCCACGGATGGCGGCGGAGATTTAGGAAAGTGCGCTCCCCAAGCCGGCCATAAATCAGTACCGTTCAGGTTGGATTGGTGAGAATCTCGGCCAGGGTCAGCAGGGCGAACGAGAGAAAGGTCAGGATACGGATGGCCCGTTCCGAGAACATCGGGTGGCATTCCAGCCATTCGAAGAACTTCTGCGCCGGTCTTTTGCGCAACTGGGCGTCCAGTTCCGCAGTGCGGGTTTCTGCGCTGGTGCGGGCGGTCCAGATATGTTCCAGCAGGGCCGCATGCAGGGTGGGCAGTAATGGCACCTTGCCCCGTGCCGCCAGGTACACGCCGGTGAACAGGCGCAACAACAGGTTGGGCGCATTGAGGATATACAGGATGAAATGCAGGATGTAGGCCGGCACGGTGGTCAGCATGCGCATTTTGCCGGCTACATCATTGATGCGAATGAGCTCGAAGGCGGTCAGCAGGCCGGTGCAGTACTGGGCGATCTGCATCAGTTTGTTCACCTGGCTCATGGAGTATCCCCATGGCTGGTAATGCACGGACAGCTCCCCCTGCCACCAGTGATGCAGGTAAGTTTGTGTCTCATATGCCCAGGACAGATCCATGCAACCAGCATAGTTGAGGCGTACCTGCTGTCCTGCCTGCCTGCGGGGTGGCGGGAAGCGCCCTGAAAGGCGAGAATCATGTTGCTGGCCGTAACCCCTTCCGAGGAGATCGCATTGGCGCAAGAGCACGCGAGAAAATTTGCCATCAGGGAAGATCTGTACCCGTTCACCTCGCACTGGTTTGA
This sequence comes from Pseudomonadales bacterium, assembly GCA_041623535.1. Classification (GTDB taxonomy): domain Bacteria; phylum Pseudomonadota; class Gammaproteobacteria; order Pseudomonadales; family JBFGWM01; genus JBFJWR01. Next base: position 3,696 of record JBFJWR010000180.1, on the reverse strand, counting down.
GCGTGACGGCTGTGCAATGCACTACCTGGACGAGGGCGAGGGCTTGCCGATCCTGATGCTGCATGGCAATCCGACCTGGTCCTTCCTGTACCGGGATGTCATTCAGTCTCTGCGTGGCGAGTTCCGCTGCATCGCGCCGGACCTGCCCGGATTCGGCCAGTCCGATCATCCTGCAGGCTACAGCTACACGCCCCGGGAACATGCGCAATGGGTGGCTGCCCTGATTGATCATCTCCAGCTCGATCGCTATATCCTGATGGTCCAGGACTGGGGAGGCCCGATCGGCCTGTCGGTCGCCATCGAACAGGAGGATCGGGTTGCCGGCCTGGTGATCATGAATACCTGGGCCTGGTCACCACCCCTGAACGGCCGGGTTTTTTCCCTGCTGGTGGGTGGGCCGGTCGGGCGTTATGCACACCTGAAACACAATTTTTTTGCGCGCAGGATCGTTCCCGCCGGCATCTACTATCGCAAGCGCAAGGATGCCGAGATCTTCAAGGCGTATACTGATCCATTCCAGACGGAAGCCTCGCGCATGGGCACGGCGGTATTTCCGCGCGAGATTCGCAAATCCGCGCGCTGGCTGACCGATATCGGCAACCGGCTCTACCGCCTCGCGGACAAGCCGGTGGAAATGGTCTGGGGTATGAAAGATATGGCCTTTGGCAGTGAGGGGATCATCCGCAGATGGCAGAAATATTTTCCGCACGCCCGGGTGACCCGCCTGGAAAAGGCTTCCCATTACCTGCAGGAAGATCAGCCCGATGAAATCGCCCAGGCAGCCCGCAGACTTGCCGAACGAATCTGAATCCGCAGAACCTGCGGCACGCCCGCGACTGGCGGCAACGGCTTCGATTACCTACCGAACCGCCCGTCGCCTGGTGATCCTGGTGATCGGTGGCACGCTCTTCCTGGTGGGTGCCCTGTTCCTGTTCTCGCCCATGCCGGGCGCGGCAGCAGTGCTGGTGGTCGGACTCGGCATCCTCGGGCTCGAATTCGAGTTTGCCCGCCGCTGGCTGGTGACCTTCAAGGAAAAATCAGTGCGCGCCGCAGAGCGCTTCAGAACCCGGGGCGGGCGCGGGGGCTAGTTTCAGGTCGCGAGTTCCGGCCGATCGCGAAAATGCTCCAGTGCCTCCGGATTGGCAAGGGCGTCGGTGTTCATCACCGGTTTGCCATGCACCACGTCTCTGACTGCCAGTTCCACGATTTTTCCGCTCATGGTGCGTGGAATGTCCGGCACCTGGATGATATGGGCCGGGACATGCCGTGGCGATGCCTGGTTGCGTAACACTTCGCGGATCGCGCTGCTCAGGTTGTCGTCCAGTTTGGCCCCGTCGCGCAAGCGCACGAACAACACGATGCGCTGATCATCCTGCCAGTCCTGGCCGATGACCAGGCTCTCCTCGATCTGCACAAACTGCGCAAGATGATTGTAGATTTCCGCAGTTCCTATGCGCACGCCGCCGGGATTGAGTACCGCGTCCGCGCGGCCGTGAATGATCATGCCGCCATGCTCGGTGACCTGCGCGTAGTCACCATGCGCCCAGCTGCCCGGAAAGCGGTCGAAGTAGGTTTGCTGGAAGCGCTTGCCACCGGCATCCGCCCACAGGCCAATCGGCATGGAGGGGAACGGACGCGTGCAGACCAGTTCGCCTTTTTCCCCGATCACCGGCTCGCCGGCAGGATTGAGCACCTGCACGCTCATGCCCAGTCCGCGGCACTGCAGTTCACCACGCCGTACCGGCAGCAGGGAATTGCCCAGCGCAAAGCAGGAGATGATATCCGTGCCGCCGGAGATCGACGACAGGCAGACATTACGTTTCACATCCCGATACACGTAGTTGTAGCTCTCGGGCAGCAACGGGGACCCGGTTGAGCATATGGTGCGCAGCGCGGGGAGGTGATGCGTCAGTGCCGGCACCACATCGGCTTTTTCAGCCGCAGCCAGGTAGCGTGCGCTGACGCCGAATTCCGAAATCCGTTCTTTCTCCGCCAAATCGAACAGTGCTCCGGGGTTGGGCGAGAAGGGTGCACCGTCCCAGAGGATCACCCGCGCACCGACGGCCAGCGAGGAAACCAGCCAGTTCCACATCATCCAGCCGCAAGTGGTGTAGAAGAATATTCCATGCTCGCGGCGCAGGTCGGTGTGCAGTACGAGTTCTTTCATGTGCTGCAGCAGTGTGCCGCCCGCGCCATGCATGATGCACTTTGGTTTGCCGGTTGTGCCCGATGAATAGAGGATGTAAACCGGGTGGTCAAAAGGCAGTTGTTCGAACCGGATGAGGCGCGCATCAGGTTTTGAAAACTCGCCGAACAATACCGGGTTGCGCAGACCCTGCAGTTCCGGCTGGTCCTCAATATACGGAACCACCAGGGTGTGTGTAACCGAGGCCAGTCCGGTGACGATTTCCCGCGCCTTGTCCAGCGTGGCATGCACTTTGCCGTTGTAATGGTAGCCGTCGGCGCAGACGAAAATCTTCGGTCGAATCGCCGCGAAACGTTCCAGTGCACCGGCAACCCCGAAGTCCGGGGAGCAGGAACTGAACACGGCGCCGATGCTGGTGGCCGCCAGCATGGTGATGACTGTTTCCGGAATGTTCGGCATGTAGGCAGCGACGCGATCACCCGGTGCAACGCCGGCGGCGCGCAGCGCTTTGGACAGCCCGGAGACGTGTTCGTAGAGCACGCGGTAGGTCAGCATGCGCTGGTCACCGGCCTCGTTATGGAATACCAGCGCCGGATAGGAATCGCGGAAACGCAGCAGGTTCTCGGCAAAGTTCAGGCGAGCGCCGGGGAACCAGCGCGCGCCCGGCATCTGGTCGCGGTTTTCCAGGATAATCTCGCTCTCCTGCGAGGAGATCACCTGCATGAACTGCCAGATGCTGAACCAGAACTGATCGGGGACGTCGATGGACCAGCCGTAGAGTTCCTCGTAATTGGTGAAGGCGCGCCCGGTCAGTTTACTGACGGAGCGCATGTAGCGGCTCAGGTTCGCCTTGGCGATGCGCTCTTCGTCGGGGTTCCAGATGACTTCGCCAATCTTGTCACTCAGCATGCCGCGTTGATCCTTGTTCCGGGCTCCGATTCATTCCGGGAAACCGCATTCGATTGTATTGATTTGCTACTTCGCCGCATCCCGGGTCCGCTGCCGGGCGTGCAGGATGGCCTGCGCGGCACGCGATCGTCCGGGGCGACCCAACTGATTCGCAATGTACTGGCCGGCATCGATGGCGGCATCGAGACGGATTCCGGTAGCGATGCCCAGACCATCCAACATGTATAGCACGTCCTCGGTGGCTACGTTGCCGGAAGCGCCATCGGCATAGGGGCATCCGCCCAGCCCGGCAATGGCACTGTCGATCACGGTCACACCCGCCTGCATACATGCATAAATATTGGCCAATGCCTGCCCGTAGGTATCGTGGAAATGCACGGCCAGCTGTTGCATGGGAACGCGTTGGGCGACGGCTTCGAGCATTTTGCGGGTGGTGGCAGGTGTGCCCACACCGATGGTGTCGCCGAGCGAAATCTCGCGGCAGCCGAGGTCCCGCAGGCGGACCGCCACATCTGCGACCTGCGTTGCCGCGATGGGGCCCTCATAGGGACAGGCGACGACGGTGCTGACATAGCCGCGAACCGGAACCCCGGCGGACCGGGCGCGCTCCAGCAGCGGGACGAAGCGCGCAAAACTCTCGT
>JBFJWR010000179.1:0-6161 GCA_041623535.1 Pseudomonadales bacterium | reverse complement strand
GCAGCCCGGCATCCGGTGGATCCGCACAATCCGCGTCAGTTCACGGTAGTGGCCCGCGAGGATTCGTGCGTCCTGCGCCTGGATTCCAATCTGCTCGACATGTTGCTTTCCTGGTCGCACAGCGCAGGCGGGTCGGTGATCGACTTTCTCGACAATGTACGGGCCACCGATCGCGAATGGCTGGAGCCGATCTTCGACCATCCGGTATTCTGCCGGGTGTCTCCCGGCAATTTGCGCGAGATCATGAACAAGCTCACGGCAGTGGAGGTTGCGGCTGGCGAGGTCGTCATCCGTCAGGGTGATACCGGTGACTGTTGCTATTTCGTGCGTAGTGGCCGGGCGCAGGTGACCAGTTCCGAACCGGGCAGCCAGGCGAACGTGGTGCTGGCCGAGCTGACGCAGGGGGCCTGCTTCGGCGCGGATGCGCTGCTTACTGAAAGCGTACGCAACGCCACCGTGAGCATGCTCGAAGCGGGCATCCTGATGCGCATGGACAAGCAGAGTTTTCTGCAGTTGTTGCGCGAACCTGCGGTGGAACAGATCGGTTATTCCAGTGCCCGCCGCAAGGTCGCGGCCGGAGCCCTGTGGCTGGACGTGCGCACACCGGCCGAATACGCACGCGTGCACCTGCGCGGAGCGCCCAGCATGCCGCTCAACCTGTTGCGGCTGAAAGTATGGTTGCTGGACCGGCAAAGGGAATACGTTGTCTATTGCGATACCGGCCGTCGCGGTATTGCTGCCTGTTTCCTGTTATGCGACCTCGGGTTTCGCGTGTCCGTGTTGCGCGAGGGTATCAACGGACTGGATGCCCGCACCTGCCTGGAGCAGATGACCGGCGATACCGACTACGTGCTGCATCGCGATGGCAGTGTCAGCGAGCATCCGCAGCGACCGGTCTACTGATTCACGACCGCTTCATAAACGCCCTGGTCGCCGTATCGGTGCCGCAGGGGCTAAACTCTGGGAACAGATCACAAGGGCACTGGAAATATCCATGGCAGGAGACCAGTTTCGCAATATCGGCCTGATTGGCCGACTGGGCAGCACGCAGGTCATCGATACTCTGCGGCGGCTCAAGAAGTTTCTCGGCGAGCGCGGCCTGCAGGTCATCCTGGAGGAGCGCACCGCGACTGTCATGCCCGGTCATGGCGTGCAGGTGTGCAGCAAGCAGATCCTCGGGGAAGCCTGCGACCTGGTGATCGTTGTCGGTGGGGACGGCAGCCTGCTGGATGCCGCTCGCGCGATTTCACGCTACAAGACGCCGGTGCTGGGTGTGAACCGTGGTCGCCTGGGATTTCTCACCGACATTTCTCCCAGCGAGGTGGAAGAAAAAGTCGGCGAGGTGCTGGAAGGCAAGTACTTCCACGAAAAACGCTTCCTGCTGGATGTCGTGATCAAGCGCGACGGCAATCCGATCGCCACCGGCGACGGTCTGAACGACGTGGTCATGCACCCCGGCAAGGCGACCCGCATGATCGAGTTCGAACTGACCATCGAAGGGCAGTTCGTCTACAGCCAACGTTCCGACGGACTGATCGTGGCGACGCCCACCGGGTCGACGGCCTACTCGCTTTCCGGCGGCGGCCCGATCATGCATCCCAAGCTGGATGCGCTGGTCCTGGTGCCGATGTTCCCGCATACGCTCAGCAGTCGGCCCATCGTTGTGGACGGCAACAGTGAGATCAAAATCCTCATCGGGCCGGCCAACGAAACCTACCCGATGATCACCTGCGACGGCCAGATCAACCTGAACGCGGCCCCGGGCGATGTGGTCACCATTCGCAAGAAGCCGCAGAAGCTCAACCTGATACACCCCATGAACCACAATTACTACGAAATCTGCCGAACCAAACTCGGCTGGGGGAGTCGACTCGGCGAATGAACGCGGAGGCAGTCCGGCCCATGCAATTTCGTGGTTACGATCTGATCGGCGATGTGCATGGTTGTGCCCGTACGCTCGAGATCCTGCTGCAGCGACTGGGCTACACGCTGGAAGAGGGCGTGTACCGGCATCCCGAGCGACAGGCCGTCTTTATAGGCGATATCATTGATCGTGGCCCGCGCATCCGGGACGCCCTGCGCATCGTGCGGGACATGGTCGACGTGGGCAGTGCCCAGATCGTCATGGGCAACCACGAGTATTACGCATTGGCGTGGTCAACCCGTGTGGATGACTCGCAGGATGCCGAACCGATACGCCCGCACACCGCCCGGCACCGGCGGATCATACGCCAGACGCTGAACCAGTTTGCGGACTATCCCGATGATTGGGCTGACTACCTGGACTGGTTCCAGACCCTGCCATTGTTTCTCGAGTTTGACGGCATTCGTTGCGTGCATGCGTGCTGGGATCAACGCATGATTGACCAGTTCCTGGCGCGCAACCAGGGCAACCGGATGAGCCGCGAGTTCCTGATCGAGTCTGCAGAACCCGGCAGTTTTGCCAACCGCTGCCTGGACCGCTTGCTGCGCGGCACGACCATGCGCTTGCCGGACGGCCGCTCGATTACCAGCGATGACGGCTACACCCGGTTTAATTTCCGCACCAAGTTCTGGGCCCGTAATCCGCAGACCATTGGCGATATCGTATTCCAGCCCGACGCACTGCCGCCGGAAATTGAAGATCGGTCCCTGAATGACAAAGAATGTACCGAGTTGCTCTGCTATACCACGGACCTGCCGCCGCTGTTCATCGGTCACTACTGGCTGGAGGGCAAACCGGAGCCACTGACCAGCAACCTCGTGTGCCTGGATTACAGTGCTGTGAAATACGGCAGCCTGGTGGCCTACCAGTATGACGGGGAGGAAAAACTCAGTGCGGACAAGTTTGTCTGGGTCGAGGTGGCACGTGGCTGAATCGTCGGCCGGACGGGCCGACATTCGGAAATAACAGGAGCTGAAAAATGTCGGATATACAGGATGAAAAAAATACCGCCGCTGACAGCGTGGACGTGACCAGCGTGGTACAGGAAGCCTTGTCGGTGGATGGCGGGCCGGAGCCCCGCTCGGTAAGCGCCGGGCGCGGCATGACCTGGCTGCTGGACGGCTTTGCGCTGTTTCGCCAGGCGCCGGCCATGTGGGTACTCGCGATCATTCTGTTCATCGTGCTGAACGTCGTGATCTCCCTGATGCCGGTGCTTGGGGCGATTGCCAATTCGCTGATCTCGCCGATCCTGCTGGCTGGATTCATGGTGGCCTGCCGGACCCTGGAAAACGATGGCGACCTGACGTTCTCCGACCTGTTGTCCGGGTTTCGCCAACACGCCGGGCGGCTGGCCGGGGTGGGTGCCCTGTACCTGCTGGGTGTGATTCTTTCCGTGCTCGTCGGATTTGTGTTGCTTGCCATGTTTTTTAACGTGGAAGCGCTGGAGCAGGCCTTCGATGCCGGCACCATGCAGCCCGAGATGATCGGCCTGGGCATGCTGCTGCCGATCCTGGTCATCCTGCTGCTCATCATGCCGCTGGTGATGGGCTACTGGTTTGCGCCGGCACTCGTCATCCTGCATAACATGCGGCCCATGGAGGCCATGGTGCGCAGCTTCTTCGCCTGCCTGCGCAACATACTGCCGTTCACGGTGTACGGTTTCGTACTGCTGGGTCTGATCATCCTGGCCTGCATCCCGGCCTTCCTCGGGCTGCTGGTCGTCGGGCCGGTCGCCATCGCGTCGGTCTATGCCGGGTATCGCGATATCTTCCTGTAATCCGCTGGCAGTCGGCGGCGGCCTGCGCGATTGCCGGTCCCGAAAAAGGGGCCTGCGTGGTGGGTATGCACCGGGTTACACTACGCACTTTGTTCCCGGATCAATGCTGATGGATACGCTCGCCCAGGTCGTGGACGGCATGACCCAACCGGTTTATGAACGTCTGAAAAAGGCGCTGGAACTGCGTCGCTGGCCGGATGGACGGGAACTGTCCGAGCGGCAACTGGCCGATACCATGCAACTGGTGCTGGCCTGGGAAGTGCGCAACCTTCCGGTCGAGGAACGTTCCGGCTACATGCCGGATGCCTGCCGCAGCAAACAGGCCGAATCTCCCGCGGGGTCGCTGATTGCATCCACTGGCGCGGGAAACCGGGACTCATGAACATTGCGGGCTCCGGCATCCTGCGCAAGATGCACACCGAACTGGGCGAAACAGTGCGCTACCAGTTGCCACTGGACGAGCAGTGTCACCCGCTCAATGAACTGATCGGGCAGCATGTGCAACTGGTCTACGAAGGCCAGATCGAATGCATACACTGCGGCCGCAAGACCAGGAAGAGTTACAACCAGGGGTATTGCTATCCATGCTGCCGGGATCTCGCGCGCTGCGACCAGTGCATAGTCCGGCCGCAGCTGTGCCACCATCACGAGGGCACGTGTCGCGAACCGCAGTGGGGCGATGAGCACTGCATGATCCCGCACTTCGTGTACCTGGCAAACACCACCGGTCTCAAGGTGGGCATCACCCGCCATTCCCAGATCCCGACCCGCTGGATGGACCAGGGCGCCGTGCAGGCGCTGCCACTGTGCCGCGTGGATACGCGCCGGCAGTCAGGCCTGCTGGAAGTGGCGCTGGGCCGGCACATCGCCGACAAGACCAACTGGCGGGCATTGCTCAAGGCAGATCCGCCGCTGGCGGACCTGCCAGCCATGCGCGACAGCCTTCGTGCGTCCGCGCAGGACGAATTCCAGGCCCTGCAGGAACAGTTCGGGGTGCAGGCGCTGCAGTGGCTGGAGACCGCCGAGGAAGTGCGCATTGCCTACCCGGTGCAGTCCTACCCGGACAAGACCGTCTCGCTCAAGTTCGATAAGACGCCGTGCATAGAGGGCGAATTGCGCGGCATCAAGGGACAGTACCTGTTGTTCGCCCACGGGGCGATCAATATTCGCAGTCACGCCGGTTACCGGGTCACCCTGAGTACGGAGTAAGCCATGCGCGATCATCAGCCAAGCATTATTTACCGCAAAGACTACCGGCCACCGGACTGGCTGATCGTGCATACCGAACTGCGGTTTGAACTGGATGAAAGCGGTAGCCGGGTCCGGGCCCGGCTGCAGTTGCGACGCAACCCGCAGGGCAATCCTGCCGCACGCGATCTGCTGCTCGACGGGCACGGTCTGCACCTGGAGTCACTGGCCATCGACGACGTTCCCTGTGCCGCGGATGCGTACCAGGTCAGCAACGACGGCCTGCTTTTGCGCAACGCGCCGGACCAGTTCGAACTGGCAAGCTCCGTGCTCATTCACCCGGAAAAGAACACGGCACTGGAAGGCCTGTACCGGTCGCGCACGATGTTCTGCACCCAGTGCGAAGCCGAGGGCTTCCGGCGCATTACCTATTTTCTCGACCGGCCGGATGTGCTCTGCACATTCCGCACCACGGTCGAGGCCGATGCGACGCGTTACCCGGTGCTGTTGTCCAACGGCAACGACGTCGAACGTGGTGAGTCCGCGAACGGCCGCCACTGGGTGACCTGGGAGAATCCGTTCCCCATGCCCTGTTACCTGTTCGCGTTGGTCGCCGGCGACCTGGCACAGATCGACGACTCGTTCACGACGGTATCCGGTCGCACGATCAGCCTGCGTATCTTCACCGAGCCAGAGAACATCGATCGCTGTGATCACGCCATGGATTCGCTGAAGCGGGCGATGCGCTGGGACGAGGAAGTGTATGGCCGCGAGTATGATCTGGATATATTCATGATTGTCGCGGTCAACGATTTCAACATGGGCGCGATGGAGAACAAGGGCCTTAATATCTTTAATGCGTCCTGCGTACTGGCACGCCCTGATACGGCGACCGATGCCACCTTCGAGCGCATTGAAAGCATTGTCGCGCATGAGTATTTCCACAACTGGTCGGGTAACCGGGTGACCTGCCGCGACTGGTTCCAGCTGAGCCTGAAAGAAGGCTTCACGGTGTTTCGCGACCAGGCTTTCTCGGCGGACATGGGTTCCCCGGCAGTCAAGCGCATCGCCGATGTCGGCTTTCTGCGTACCGCGCAGTTCGCTGAAGATCACGGGCCTCTGGCACACCCGGTGCGACCTGACTCGTACATGGAGATTGCCAACTTCTATACCGTGACCGTGTACGAGAAGGGCGCCGAGGTGGTGCGCATGCTGCACGCGCTGCTGGGGCCGGAAGCCTTTCGTCGCGGCACTGATCTGTATTTCGAGCGG
>JBFJWR010000178.1:0-6169 GCA_041623535.1 Pseudomonadales bacterium | reverse complement strand
GCCGCGCACATTGACCTTGGCGGTAGAGGCAAAAGAACCCTCGTACAGCTTGCCGCTCATTTTCTTGAGTTCCACCAGCCCTTTCCTGGCCAGCAACTGGATCTCGAGGTTCTCCATTTTCAGGTTCGATGCGGTGAGCTTGCCGAGTGTGAACTGCCCGTCGATATCCAGCGTACGCAGGGTCTCCACCGGGATCAGTTCGGCATTGGCGTCAGCCGCAGCGCTGTCGCCCGCGGAACCGCCTGCGTCCGAACTGCCCTCGGCAGCCGGTGGCGCATAGCGATCGACGTCGATCTCGTTGGCGCTCAGGCGGAAGAACGTGGCCTGGGTCGCGGTATTGACGCGGGCCGTGCCGTCCAGCGTGGTTTCATCCAGTGCCACCTTGAGGTTGTCCAGGCGCGCATCGTCACCGGCCAGGCGCAGATTGAAGCCTGCACCGACGCGGGTGAGCGCCTTCTCATCCGTGGTTTCCACCGCTGCCTGGCCTACGGCGACCAGCAGTTTCTTCAGGTTGAAGGCCGGGATGTCGATGCGGCCGTCGAGTTCCGGGGCGTCCATGAACTTCTGCGCAGTGAGGTGCAGATTGGCGCGGAGCTGGTCCAGCGTGACGTAAAAATTCTCGAGCTTCGCTTCCTGCTGCTTGAGGTTGGCGGTGAGATTGCCGCCCAGGCCGATGGGCACCGATTTGCCGTTGAACGGCGCACCGGCCACCGTGCTGGTGTAGGTCAGGCCGGTGACGGTGTAGGTCTCGCTGGCCGGATCGGCGGACACTTTTGCGCTCAACTTGCCGTCCACTGTCAGCTTGGGTTCGGCCAGTGCCAGCGAGAACTCCAGGTCCAGCGGGAAGGGTTCGCCCAGGGTGACGTCTTTGGCCAGCAGTTGCAGGTTGCCCAGATCCATCTGCTGCCCGGCCTGGGCATCTGCAAACTGCACGTTGCCGTCCTTGATTTCGATGCGGCCGATATTGATCTGGGGCAGCGGGGAGCTGGCTTCCGGTTTGCTGTCAGTGGTTTTGGCCGCCGCCGGATCCTTGGCTGCGCCGCCTGCCAGGGCCTCCCAGTTGCCGCGGCCGTCCTTGTCCACCTTCAGGTCGGCCCGCAGACCGTCGATCAGCAGGCCTTTGACTTCGATGGCGCCGGACAGCAGCGGCATCAGCTTCACGGCCACCTGCACGGCCTGTACTTCGGCAATCTGTTCGCTGCCCGAGGCTTTCGGCACGCCCACGGTCACGCGGCCGATTTCGAGCCCCAGCCAGGGAAACACGGACCAGCCCAGGTCGCCCTCAATGCCGAGATCGACATTCGCATGGGTGCGGGCCTGCTCCTCGATCTCGCCCTTGAACTCGTTGGGGTCGAAGAACATCGACAGGTAAACGCCGAGCCCCCCGGCGGCCAGAACGACGATGCCAATAATGCCGAGTACGAGCTTGATCAGTAGTTGCATGGTGAAAACCTGGTCCTGACGGTAGTGTGAATTCCAAGACCCCAGAGTATAAGGACTTTGGCCACGCCCGGCACACCGTCCCGAATTTGCAAGGTTGGGGCCAACTGCTAGTCTGCAAACGCGGCGTCCTGATCCCGTTCAATGCGGGCACAGGTGCCGGTTACTCACCAGATTCACCACAGTTCGGAGTGCGATGCGCATGCTCAAGAAGATAATTGCAGGAACAGGACTCATCTTTGCCGCCACGTCAGCCCAGGCTCAGGCGCCGGGAGGGCCGGATTGCGGATGGGGAAACATGCTCTTTGCCGGTCAGAAGGGTCTGATCATGCACATGCTGGCATCCACCACCAACGGCACCAGCGGCAACGCCACCTTCGGCATGACCAGCGGCACCAACGGTTGCTCGGCTGATTACAAACTCACCTATGGCGGCAAGTCCTGGCTGAACATTTCGGCGGTGATGGACGAGTTCGCCGAAGACGTCGCACGTGGTGAAGGCGATGCACTGAATGCACTGGCCGTATCCATGGGCGTGCAGGGCGAAGATCGCGGCCACTTCTCTGCCGTAATGCATCAGAACTTTGATCAGCTGTTCCCCAGCGCCGAGGTTACCGCCGGTGAAGTCATGGACAACATTGTTGCCCTGATGCGCGCCGACGAACGCCTGGCGGTGTACGTTTCCTGATCGCGGTTCCAACAACAATAAAGTTGTAACCCATGAATGCCCCGCCTGGCGGGGCATTTTTCTTTCTGGCATCCGGACTTGCAGCAGGTCCGTTTCTTCGTGGTCGCGCATGGCATGTAGTGCAGGATGGTCCGCAGTGGTGAACTCCGGATCGGCAGGTAAGTTTGTTCGCAAGGCGGTGCTGCTGCTGTTGCTGGGGTTACCCGCCAGCCCCGTTTGCGCGGATGTGCAATCCCTGCTGCAAAAGGCCGGGGAGCGCGGACTGGCGTTACATCCGCAGTGGCGGGCCCTGCTGCATTACGAACCCGGCAGCACCACCAGCAGTTTTGTCGATGATCCGAAGTTCTTCTTCGCGCCCAGCGGCAATCGTGACCCCGCCGCCGAGTTGAACGCGACCCTGCGGGCGCTGTTCAACAGTACCGAAACCGGCAACCAGCATCCGCGCTGCCGCTTTCCGGCGCGACTGGCCTGGCTGCAGGAGCAACTCGGTTTCCGCACCACAGACCTGCCAACGCCGGATTGCGCCGATTTCACTGCCTGGCGGGCGCGCCTGGATCCGGACTCCATCACCCTGGTGTTCGCCTCAGCCTACCTGAACAGTCCGTCTTCCATGTATGGCCATACACTGCTGCGTATCGATCCACCGGGTCAGCGCGATGATTCATTCTGGCTGTCGTACGGTGTGAACTTTGGTGCATACATCCCGGAGGGCGACAACAGCATTGCCTATGCCTGGCGCGGGCTGGCCGGTGGCTATCCGGGCCTGTTCGCGGTGCAGCCTTACTACGAACGCATCCAGAAATACGCCCGGCTGGAGAACCGCGATCTCTGGGAATACCGCCTCAACTTCACGCCCGCCGAAAGCGGCCGGTTGGTGGATCACCTCTGGGAACTGCGCGACATCAACTTCGACTATTACTTTCTCGACGAAAACTGCTCGTACCGCCTGCTGGAACTGCTCGATGTCGCCCGTCCGGGCCTGAATCTCGCGGCAGAGTTCCCGGCCTGGGTCATTCCCATTGATACCGTGCGTATCGTCGAAGAAGCAGGACTGGTCACCGACACGCAGTGGCGCGCGGCGCACGCAACGGCGCTGGCGCACCAGGCGCAGCAACTGGATGACGCCGAGCAATTGCTGGCCGTCGCGATCGCGGAAGGCAGCGTGGCACCGGCAGCCGTGGATACACAGGTGGCAGCCGACGCCCGCCGACGCCTGGTTCTGCTGACGGCGTACCGCCTGCTGCGTTTTCGCCAGGACCGGGCCAGCCGCGACAGCACGGTGGCACAGCGCAGTCATGCCCTGCTGCGGGCCATCAGCCAGTTGGATGGAACATCGGAGCTGCCACCCCAACGCCCGGCAGCACCGGAGGCCGGCCACCATTCCGCGCGCGCCGACCTGGGGTTTGGTTACCGCGATGGCCGGCCGCAGCGCAGCGTCAGCCTGCGCGCTGCCTACCACGACCTGCTGGACAACCGCGCCGGTTATCGTGACGGAGCCGCCATCACGATGGGCCGCATTGCATTCAGCAAGCCATCCGGCGAGTCAGCACAACTGGATGATGTCGAGGTCATCGGCATCGAATCGGTCACGCCCCGCGATCGTTTCTTCCAGCCAGTTTCCTGGCAGGTACATACCGGCTGGCAGCGCCAGTACCGGGATGCGGAATCGCAGCTGGCTCCGTACGTGGATGCTGGCGGCGGGATGGCCTGGCCCTTGCTCGGCGGGACCGGTGCGCTGCAGGCCACCGGACGTATCGAGTATTTCGCCCTGCGGTCACGTAACCTGGATTTCGCGCCGGGCGTGCAGCTCGACTGGTTGCGCGGCTGGCGGCCCGGTCCGGCGCGCCTGCGGATACGCCTGGAGGAGTTTTCCGACGGAGATGAGCGACTGCACATGTCCTTTGCCCAGCAACTGGAACTTGGCCCCGACCGGGCACTGCGCCTGACCGCCGGACGGCTGCGCAGCACTGGCGAATCCAGTAACTACTGGAATCTGGCACTGCAACACTACTTCTAGGCGGGCGCGGTCTTCCGGACTGCTTGCCGGGGTCCGTCAAGCGATTACACTAGCCTGCCCCTTTTTCTGATGGTTGTTTGTATTGGCTGCAATTAAATCCAACGCTGCTCACGCCCCCGCCACCGGTGAATCCCGCCTCGGCAGGCTGCGCGCTGGGGCCAGCAATGCCCTGGAACTGCTGCGCGAAGGCCGCGTCAGTACACCGTGGGCCGCGCCGTACTCGGTGCTGCATACCCAGGACACCTATCGACTGCGTCGGTATATCGGCGACCCGGAGCCCGGCGTGGAGCCGATCAGCGGCCCGGTGCTGTTGGTGCCGCCGCTGATGATCGCCTCGGAAATCTATGACATCTCGCCGGACCTGAGCGCGGTGCACTGGCTGTTGCGTCACGGCGCTGATGTCTGGCTGGTGGATTTCGGTGCGCCGGAGAAACAGGCGGGCGCGCTGCAACGCACGCTGGACGATCACGTGCTGGCGGTCAGCGATGCCATCGACCGCGTATCGGCGGCGACTGGCGAGGAAGTGCACCTGGCCGGCTATTCGCAGGGTGGCATGTTTGTCTACCAGTGCGCGGCGTTTCGCAAATCACGGGGCGTGCGTTCCCTGATTACCTTCGGCAGCCCGGTCGATGTCCACCGCAACCTGCCGAAAATCCGCGATGACGTTGCCGGCGCGCTGCTCGAAGGACCGGGCCGCTACCTGCTGCAGCCGGCCAAGATGCTGGATGCCCTGCCGGGTTATCTGTCCATGACCGGCTTCAAGGTGCTCAGTGGCAGCAAGGAGATTCGCCAGATCCTTGATCTGGTCAAGGTGCTGCCGAATCGGGAGGCGATGGAAAAGCGCGAGCTGCAACGTCGTTTCCTCGGTGGCGAGGGATTTGTCGCCTGGCCCGGTCCGGCGCTGCACAAGTTCATCGACGAGATGATTATCAACAACCGCATGATGCTCGGTGGTTTCGTCATCGACGGTCGCACCGTGACGCTGGCAGACATCACTGCGCCGATTCTGTATTTCGTGGGGAGTCGCGATGAGTTTGGCCGGCCGCCGTCCGTGCGGGCCATCAACCAGGCCGCGCCGCGCGCCGAGGTTCACGAGGTGGAACTGGCGGCCGGGCATTTCGGTCTGGTGGTCGGTGGACGGGCGTTGCGGCATACCTGGCCGACCGTGGCTGCATGGATGCGCTGGCAGGATGGTGCCGGCCCGCAGCCTGATTTCAACCCCGAGAATCTGCCGCTGGCGGAAGCGCCTCCCGATTCCCGGTTACGCAAACGCCTGTACGCGGCGGCCCGCACCCGGCTCGACGAGGTTTGGGAAAGAATGGCTGATCTCGGCGTCGAGGCCGGCGAGATGCTGGACGTGTTGCGCTGGGAGATGCCCCGCATGAAGCGCGTCCGACGCATGGAGCCCGACACCTGCATCAGCCTGGCCGGCATGCTGCAACAGAAAGCCGAGCGCCTGCCGCAGGCGGCTTTTTTCCTCTGGCAGGAGCAGGCTTTTACTTTTGCGGATGTTAATGCACGGGTGAATGCGCTGGCGGCCATATTGCTCGATGACGGCGTGCTTGTCGGTGAGCACGTCGCCATCCACATGGACAATCATCCGGATTTTCTCAGTTCGGCGGCAGCGCTCAATCGCATCGGCGCGGTGGCGGTGTTACTGAACGCTGGCATGCGCGGTGCGTCGCTGGAACACGCGCTCATCGAGGGCAGTGTGTCGCGGGTCATCGCTGACGCCGTACACATCGATGAACTGGCAGCAACCTGTCCCGACCTGCCGCTGTATTGTTTTGCCGGTGAGCGTGCCGATCTGCCAACTGACGTGATCGATCTGGACGAGCGCCTGAAGACCCCGGCGATGCCGGATGCCGGGCGCTGTAACCAGGGCCTGGCCGCCGATATTGCCATGTTGATTTTTACATCCGGCACGACCGGTCGACCGCGCGCGGTGCGCATCAGCAACCGGCGCTGGGGGCTGGCGGCATTGTCTTGTGCCGCGACCTGCACGCTGACGACGCGCGATACCG
>JBFJWR010000177.1:0-6172 GCA_041623535.1 Pseudomonadales bacterium | reverse complement strand
TGTATCGCTTCCATCCACTGACGGCTGCGATAGACATTGAACAACGCCCAGGCGCTGAGTAATACGGCCCCGGCCATCAACCACAGAATTATTGTCCCGCTCATTCCTGCACGCCTCCTTTATTTGTCGAACCCGGTGCTATTTGTCGAACCCGGTGCCTCACTCGCAGCGAAATGCGCCAGCAACCGGCCAAGCACCTCATCCCCACGCTCCAGGTGCAGCCAGTGACCGCAGCCAGTCAATGCGTGGTGATGCACCCCGGCAGAAAATTGCTCCTCGTTAATACAATAGGCGAACAGGCGGGTATCGATACAGCCATCATCCAACCCGTTGAGGATCAGGACCGGCACACGCACCGGGGCGCAGAACAGTTTTTCCGACTTCCAGCGACCCGGGCGGTGATAACTGTACAACGAGCGGTAGTAGCGCAGCGCCGCCGTCAACACGCCCGGCAGGCGAAAATGGGCACGCATTGCTTCCAGCAAGGCAGGGGGCGGTTCCAGATCCGGCGACCAGCGGCGCCACAGGCGCTCCGGCAGGGCAAAGTTACGCGCCGAGAAACAGCGCTCCGCGATACCCGGCAACAGGGCCAGGAACTGGTACCAGAAGAGCAACACCTGGCGGGGCACGCGCCAAACCCTGCGCAGCACATTGCCCACCGGGGGAATCGCCAGCGCCGAGAAAGAAACCAGGCGATCGCCGGCCAGCCCTGCCGTCGCATACCCGGCGACCGCGCCCCAGTCATGGCCAACCAGGTGTACCGGCTGACCGGCCAGCGGTTCCTGATCGAGCCAGGCCACCACGTCCGCTGCG
Organism: Pseudomonadales bacterium; assembly: GCA_041623535.1. GTDB lineage: Bacteria > Pseudomonadota > Gammaproteobacteria > Pseudomonadales > JBFGWM01 > JBFJWR01. Next base: position 5,359 of record JBFJWR010000177.1, on the reverse strand, counting down.
ATGGCGGCCATCTGCAGGTTACCGTCTCCGGGAATGGAACTGGGCTGGTAACCGCGCATCACCGGCAGCACGACCTGGTATCCGGCTTCCAGCAGGGCCGGCACCAGGGGCGCAAACGTATGGGGCGTGTCGGGAAATCCGTGCAGCATGAGCACGGAACCACGCACCGGGACCGGGGTGGCCGGACGATAACAGTACGCGGTAAAACGCAATGCGCCATTGCGCAGGATGCAGACTTCCGGCTGCTTGGAACGTCCGGACTTATTCAGCGTGCAACAATTCCCGAACCGCACCCTCCAGGCGCGTCATACCCGCCTGGCGCCCGGTGGCCAGCGCCTGCTCGGCATCCTGCCCCTGCAGCCGGTGCGCCCGGACTGCCAGCAGTGCACCGACCCGGTTCCCGGAAGCACAATGCACCAGCACCGGCTGTCCGGCGTGCTGCGCCAGCAAGCCATGCAGCCGTTCCGCATTTTCAGGGGTGAGGTCCGCGCCACCAGACACCGGGATGTGGTAGTACGCCACACCGGCCTGTTGCAACAATGCCGGCTCATCGAATCCTGCGTCTTCGCCGACCGCTCTCAGGTTGATCACCGCAGCCAGCCCCTGACCGGCGAGTTCCTGCAGTTGCTGCGCGCTGGGCTGGCCGGCTGAATACACCTGCTCTCCCGCTTCACGGACATTTGGTAACTGTTCGAAATTCACGACGGTTTCCTCTGCAATAACACCCAGCGGGATTATCCACAAAAAAAGCAGACGTCCCATCCATTTAATTACCTGCATCTGCGACTGCTCCTCAACGGACTCCGAAAGCTCAACAGGCGCCGGCGGCCTGCAACTCACGCACCAGCAACATGCGCACGACCCTGTCCTGCATGCTCTGCGGTTCGCCAATCTGCAGCCGTTCGAAATAAGGTTGCGCCCCGGTCGGGATATCCTTGAACAGCAGGGCGTCCAGCGCCAACCGCCACTTGGGCGTTGTCGTGGCTGCTGACTTCACACCCTTCAGCACCTTGCCCAGCAGCAACTCTTCTTCATTGAAATCGCAACCCAGCGGGAATGGCTGGAAATGCCCCTGCTTGCGGTACGACTCGAGTATGCGTTCGAGTTTTTCCGGGGTGTTGTTGCGGAAATGCTCAGGGATCTCGTAACTCCCCTCGACTTTGCCGGCCTTCTTGGCCATGGCCAGCAGGTCTTCCTGGAATCGCGAATCGGTCACATTGAGCATCGCCTTGGCGCATTCGGAGTCGGTCCGGCTGCGCAGATCAGCAATGCCGTATTCGGTGATGACGATGTCACGCAAATGGCGCGGCACGGTACAGTGCCCATAGTTGAACACCACGTTACTGGAAGCGCCGGCACCTTCCTTGTCGCGAACTGCGCGACACATCAGGATGGAACGACCGTCTTTCAGGTGATGCGCCATGTCGACAAAATTGAACTGGCCGCCGACACCGGAAATGACGCGATTATCGGCCAATGCATCCGAGGCCACCGAGCCAAACAACGACGGCATGATGCCGGTATTGATAAAGCGGGCATCTTTGCGCTGCGCCTTGTACAGCGGCGGGTCACCATCCAGCTGGTTAATCCTGTACACCGTGCTCATGCAGATCTGCCGCACTTCCTCTTCCGGCAATTCGTTGAGCATGTCGTAGAAATCACGCGGTCCCAGGAAGAAGCCGCCGTGCAGAATGACGCCGTTACGTAACTTCGTGCCAAGGCATTTCTCGGCAAGTTTCTGCCGTGTCTCGGGGATCGCCAGGTTGGCCATGATGCGCTCGCCATCGGGCGCAATAATGTGTCCGAGGTCATAACTGCAGTCATCACGAAACACGCCGTGATGCTGCAGGACTTCAAATTCGTGGGTGCGGATGACGCGCTCGCCTTCGCGCTCCAGCATATCGAACAGGTCCGGCCGCAGCGCATCACGGTCGGAGATCTCACCGCGATTCAGCAAGCGCTGAAGTTCGACAAAGTCATAGACCTTGCGTTTGAGTATGCCTGCCTTGTACAGGTGCATGAAGCCATCGACGAACATTTCAGTCGCCCCGTACAGGCCTTTTTCGAACGGATCGGTGCCGCCGATATTACTGATCAGATCGCTGGCATTCACCAGGATGCCGGCCTCCCCGAGAATTTCCTTGTACTGCTCATTGTGTTCATGTCGCAGCTTCGCCGCATACACAATGGCGTCACCGAGCGCGCCGATGCCGATTTGCAGGGTGCCGCCATCGCGAATCATTGCCGAGGCGTTCAGACCAATCATGTAATCAGGAGTGGCAACAGACATTTTCGGCGTCGAAAACAACGTGGTGCTGTATTTCGGGTTGTCGACGATGATATCGACCATGCCATCCTCGACGATGGCATCGTTGTACATGAATGGCAGCTTCTCATTGACCTGCATGATCACCAGGCACTTTTCACCGCCAGCCGCCTCACGCTCACGCATCAGTTCCAGCAGTTCGGGCCCGGTGTCCGGATTGCAGGACATGGAATACACGGTCTGGCCGTCGATCACCTTGCTGGCACAGGCCTGCATGGCCACGTTACAGCCCTGGGCAAACACATCGCGCGCGGCATGGGTGTAATTCGAGTTGATGTAATGCTGCTGCGCATAGTGGTTGTTCATGAACGAACCGGGCTTGAAGAAGAACTCGCACACCTCGATATTCTTCGGCAGGTTCTGCTTGCGCACCGCTTTCATGTAGTCGAGATCGGGGCAGTCACCGTAAACCCGCTCGACAAACGGACCCAGGAAAGCGCGTTCCAGTGCGCTGCTGCCCGTGGGCTTTTCCAGCGAGAGCGCACTGAGAATCTTGAGTTGGATGCTGCTGTCGTTGCAGGCGCGCTGGAACAATGCATTGACCAGTTGCGGCGGCTTGCCCAGGCCCAGTGGCATACCCACAACCAGACGGGTTCCGACACGCGCGATGATTTCATCGACGCATCGTTCTACGTCATCCAGGACCAGGGGTTGATGGGGCTGCGTCATGCGGGCGACCTCCGTTGGTTAGGCAATTCTGGCAGGAGACCACCTCCCGCAAGTGATCAAAAAGTGTAGTTCAGGAGGCGGATTGCGTTCATACCGCCTGCCCCGCCGAATCGGGTGCGAACTCCTTGCGCGGCAGCAACAGAAAATGCGCCCGGGCGACGGCCACCTGGATGTCCCGATCGGCCTGCCAGCAGGAAATCTGCACCTGGGCGACCCGGCGGCCCTGGCGCAGTACCTCGCAACAGGCGTGCAGATCCTGGGTTTTCGCGGTACGCAGGTAGTCGATGGAAAAGTCCACCGGCTTGGGTACCCGGCCACGATCCTCGACAATCAGCAACTGGATGACCGCGGCATTCTCCAGGAAGCCAGCGACCACCCCGCCATGCAGGGCCCGAATGGCAGAATTCCCGACCAGTCGTTCCTGAAACGGCAGTGTAAAGATCAGTTCTTCGCCCTCAAACCGCGCCTGCAGGCCCAGGTAGGAGGAAAAAGGGACCAGCGCGATCAGGCGCTGCACGTCCCGCGCATGCGCTGCCTCGCGAAACTTCTCGCGTTCAGTCGGCTCGTTCATTCGCGCCCCACCTGGTCGAGTTTCTTGTTGCGGGCCCGCGCACTGCCGACCATGAACGCCGCCTGGGCGGTTGAAACCGGCCGCGCCGGGTTATCCTGCCAGATCGTACCGCGCACGAAAGCAATCTGATCGGTCAGACGATGGCACTCAGCGCAGCCATACAGGTCTTTCCCCGCCACCGCCGCGCGTAAATATTCCATCCGTAAATCGAGGGTGGCGATGGTCTGGATTTTCCCCAGTGCACTGAACACGGCGATGCCGAAAGCGGCATCGATCAGGGTGATCTGCACCCCGGTATGAATCAGGCCGTGCTCGGGATCACCAACCAGGCAGTCGCGAAATGGTTGCCGCAGTGTTGCCCGACCGCTGCCGACCTCTTCGATTTCGTGGCCCATATCCCGGCTGTGCGGCACATGCGCGATCAACTGCTCTGAAAAACGCCGCAGTTTCTCTTTTTCGGTTTCCTGGTCAGTCACACTCAGACCCGCTCATGTCCGTCTCCAGTCTTCACTATTCCGGAATGGCCAATTTTGCCAGTCGACAACAGATCGCAGACTGAGCGTATCCGGAAAAAATGTCCAGCACGGAACAAAGCCCGCTTTATATCTGGTGCAAATGTGCTGTAGATGAGCCGCAGGTGCTGGCAGTCTCAACGCCGAAGTCTTACGATAATGCATTAACACTCACACCTAACTCAGGACTGACATGCCATCTCGCTTCAAGTGCGCTGCCACCAGGCTCCTCCTCCTGACGAGCCTGCTGCTGGGCGGCACCGTTTCCGCCAGCCCCTTCCCCCTGCACCCCGGCCATACCCCGCTGGCATGGATGAGCGAGCAGGAAGCCCAAACGTTTCCAAGGTACGACGCACTGGAGCCCGCAGTCGGATTCTGGATACGGGTGTTCTCCGAGTTCTCCGAAGACCAGTCCGTGGTGCATTCGGCAATTCACCCCGAAGTCGTGCTGGAAATTCTGGATTTTTCCACCATGAAACGGGGAATGAAGGCGGACACCCTGGCACGCCAGCGCCGCAAGGCGGAACACGAGGCCAAGCAACGCGGGGAAGCCCTGCTCAGGAAAATACACGCCAAGCGTCACAAGCCCGCCAGCCTCACCGCTGATGAACGACGCATTTTTGAACGCTTTGCCCACATCAAGGACGACCAGCGGTTCGTGCAATCGGCGGGCCAGCTACGTACACAACGGGGGCTCCGCGAACGGACCCGGCACGCGCTGGAAGTGGCCGGCCATTACCTGCCGGACATGGAACGCGTCTTTGCCCAGCATGGTCTGCCCCGCCTGCTGACGCGCCTGCCGGTCCTGGAATCCAGTTTCAACGTGGACGCCTACTCCAAGGTCGGAGCCGCCGGCCTCTGGCAGTTCATGCCGGCCTCTGCCCGCATGTACATGCGCTACGACGAAATTGTCGACCAGCGTCGCGACCCCTGGACCAGTACCGACGGCGCCGCACGCCACCTGCTGGATGACCACAAGATGCTGGGCAGCTGGCCGCTGGCACTGACCGCCTACAACCATGGTCGGGGCGGTATCGCCCGCGGACTGAAAAAAACCGGCGGCCGCACGATCGTCGACCTGGTCAACAGTTATGAGTCGCGGAGCTTTGGCTTCGCCTCGCGTAACTTTTACGCGGAGTTTCTCGCCGTACTGGAAATCGATCACCACCGAGACCTTTACTTCGGCCCGATCGCGCCACGCAAAATCATCGCGTTCGATACCGTACGCACCGGGGATTACGTGGAATACCGCACCCTGCAAAAGCTGTCCGGCGCAGACGC
>JBFJWR010000176.1:0-6189 GCA_041623535.1 Pseudomonadales bacterium | reverse complement strand
ACCTGTTGCTTCGGCAATTTCCAGATCATCACTGCGACACGGCAATGATCGCAGGACTTCGGGCGCAGCAGGCATCATGAACCGGCAATCTTCACCGCCGGCCGTCGAAGAGCACACGCCGCTCTTGAATGCGTTGCAGGAGCGGAAGCCGCTCGCGCATCGCCTGAAGGATCTGCACGAGACGCTCCGGCATTCCGTTCCTGCCGTGCAGCGCATCGCCGTGGCATTGTATGACCAGGACAGCCAGCTGCTGAAAACCTTCGTGCACAGCACGGCTGGAGAAACCCCGCTCAAGCTGTACCAGACTCCGCTGGAAAAGGCGCCAGGACTGGCGGAGATCCTCCGCTCGGGCAGGGCACGGGTGGTTCATGACATGGAAGTGTTCGAGGGCGGCGAGCACGAACACACGCGGAAGATTCGCAGCGGCGGATTCCGTTCCAGTTACACCTTTCCCATGCAGATGAACGGAAGGTTCCATGGCTTCCTTTTCTTCAATGCCGATGTGGTTCACTGTTTCACGGAGCCCGTGCTGCAAACGGTGGACGTGTACGCCCACCTGATCACCCACGTGGTGCTGCAGGAAATCAATGCCATGAAAACCCTGCTCGGCGCACTGCGCTCGGCAAACGAAATGGTGCATTTCCGTGATCCGGAAACCGGACTGCACCTGGAGCGCATGGCACGTTACGCGCGCATCATCGCCCGCCAGCTTGCGCGCGAACACAGGTATCCGTTTTCTGACGAGTTCATCGAGGATATTTTCGTCTTCGCACCACTGCATGACGTCGGCAAGATCGGCATCCCGGACGAAGTCCTGCTCAAGCCCGCGCGCCTCAGCGAGCGCGAGTTCCAGATCATGAAAAGCCATACCCTGAAGGGACGGGAAATCATTGACGCAATCGTCGACAACTTCAGCCTGCAGGATTTCGACAACATTGACGTGCTTCGCAACATCGCGCAGTTCCACCACGAGGCGGTCGATGGTAGCGGCTATCCCTACGGTCTGGGTGATGGCGACATTCCCATCGAGGCGCGTGTGGTCGCAGTGGCCGACATCTTCGATGCCCTGACCAGCGCCCGGCCCTACAAGCAGGCCTGGAGCAATGCGCGAGCGATCGATTTCCTGAACGCGGTGGCCGGCGAAAAGGTCGACCGCGACTGTGTGCAGGCGATGGAAGCGTGCATGGACGAGGTGCTGGAAGTACAGCGGCGGTTTCGTGAGGACCCAAAAGCGGCGGGCGCTTCGTAGGCTTCTCCCATCCGCCCCTGGCGCGGCACCATGGGTGTGGCGGCATGTAATGAGAGTCCCGGGGGCCATGGCATCCAGCACGGGGCATGCCCGGCCCGGCTCCGGAGAACCGGCGCACGCGGCCGCTGCCCTTCTGTCCGCACTCCGGGCGCGGCAGCCCGCTGCGGACCCGGCGAACAGGCGCTGCCAGTTGCCTGCGCCTTGACACCCCCCGGCCCAATCCGGAAAATCGCGCGTTCTTCCCCGGCACCGATCGGTGCCCCGCCATGGCTATGTAGCTCAGCCGGTTAGAGCACAGCACTCATAATGCTGGGGTCGGTGGTTCGAGTCCACCCATAGCCACCATCAGACCAGACACCTGCCGCCGTCTCTCCGGGCATTCGTTACGCAGGCCGGAACGCTTCCGGCCCTGACCCGATTCGCTTTTTCCAATCCCCCTTGAACCACGTCTGCAGAAAATCGATGGCAGCGCTCACCTTGGGAGGAACATACTGCCGGGCCGGGTGCAGTGCGTACATGGTCAGAACCGGGCGTTTTATCCTGGGCAGCACCTCCACCATGCGGCCTGCGGCCAGGTCTGCGTCACAGACAAAACTGGGCATGAAACCGATACCCAGGCCACGCAGGATGGCAGGGCGCATGAATGCGCTGCTGTTCACGCGCAGGGTGCCGGAAATCTCCACCCCGTCTTCACCCTCGATGCTGAGGGGCCAGATATCGCCGCCCCGGTAATAGGTGTAGCTGAAGCAGTTATGCAGCTTCAGATCCGCGGGCCTGCCGATTTTCGGATGGCTCGCCAGGTAAGCAGGTGATGCACAGATGCTCGATGTGAAGTGGGTGATCGTTCGTCCCACGTAGGCGGAATCGAAAGGACGGCTGGCGACCCGTATGCTCAGGTCGAAGCCATGTTCCACCATGTCCAGCCAGTTATCGCTCAACTCGATGTCCAGTTGAACCTGGGGGTAGGCCTGCATGAAGTCGGCAAACGTCCTCGACAGTACGCTGATGCCCAGGAACGTCGGCGCATTGACCCGCAGTCGTCCTGCCGGATGGTGTCGCTGTTGCTCTGCGAAGCTGTCTGCATCCTCGACATCCCTGAGTATCTTCTGGCACCGCTGCAGGTAACCCTCGCCGATCTCCGTCAGTTGCAGGCGACGCGTGGAGCGCTGCAGAAGCCGCACACCGAGATCCGCTTCAAGCCTTGATATTTCCTTGCTTATCAGGGATTTGGATATATCCAGCTGTTCCGCCGCCCGGGTAAAGCTGCCCTGTTCGGCGAGTTGCACGAACAGCTTCATCGCTCTGAACCGGTCCATGCGCTCCATCCCCCGCCCACATTGTTTCCCAAATATAAACAATTCATTTCTATTATGGATATTTATTGCACACCCCATGCGCCGTAGATTGTCAGCACGTACCGATGGCAGGCCCATTCACCAGGTGCAATCGCACGGTGCCGCGGCAGGAACCTGGCAGGGTTGCTGAGCCGGCCGGCCATCGCCGAAGACTCAACCGCTGGAGTGTGCCCATGAATCTCTATCTCAGGCTCTTCTGGATCTTCCTGTCCTCGCTGTTCAAGCCAAGGGTCGGTTTCACCGACGAGGTATCGCTCACCCTGCGTGTGCTTCCCAATGACCTGGACATCAATCGCCACCAGAACAATGGCCGCTATTTCACCCTGGTCGACCTGGCGATCATCGACCTGTTCCTCAGGAGCGGCGTGCTGAAGAAGGCCGTCCGGAGAGGCTGGCGGCCGATGCTGGGCGGCGGACTCATCACCTTCAGGAAGCAGATGAGGCTGTTCCAGACCTACCAGCTCAGGATGCAGCTCCAGGCCTGGGACGACCGGTGGAATTATTTCCGCTTCAGTTTCCTCAACAGCAATGGCGAGGTCTGCGCCAGCGGTTACGTGCGCGGCGTCATGGTGTCCGCCAGGGGGCGTGTACCCAATGAGATCGCCGACCAGGTTTTTGGCGTGAATCGTGCGGCAAGCCAGGTTCCCGAGGCCGTCGCGCACTGGCGGCTTGCCGAATCGGTGCTCCAGTCCGAAGCCTCCCTGGTCACGTGAAGGAGCATGTCCGTGAATACACTGTTTGACGAATTGCATGTCGGTTCACTGCAACTGAAGAACCGCTTCGTGATGGCGCCCCTCACGCGCATGCGCAGCCAGCAACCCGGCAACATCCCCTGGGAACTGAATGCCGAGTACTACCGCCAGCGTGCATCGGCCGGCCTGATCGTGACTGAAGCGACGCAGGTGAGCCAGCAGGGTCAGGGCTATCCCGGGACCCCGGGCATCCACTCGCCGGACCAGGTGGCAGGCTGGCGCAAGGTGACCGGGGCGGTGCATGACGCCGGCGGCCGGATCTTCCTGCAACTCTGGCATGTCGGCCGCATATCGCACCGGTCGTTCCAGCCGGGCAACCAGATACCGGTTTCTGCCTCGGCCGTAAAGCCCGCCGGCATAACCTATACCGCGAGCTGGCAGCCCGTGGATTTCGAGACACCCCGGGCGTTGCGGACCGACGAGATTCCCGGCGTTATCGGGCATTTCCGGCAGGCCGCGTCGAACGCCATGGATGCCGGTTTCGACGGCGTGGAGATTCACGGGGCCAACGGGTACCTCATCGACCAGTTCCTGCAGGACGGCACCAACCGCAGAACCGATCAGTACGGCGGGAGCTTGCAGAACCGGACGCGATTCCTGCTGGAAGTCGTGAGCGCCGTGGCGGAAGTGTGGGAGATGGGCAGGATCGGCGTGCGCCTGTCTCCCTTTGGTACTTTCAACGACATGAGCGACAGCGACGCGAATGCCCTGTTCACCCACGTGGTGCGTGAACTGGATTCCAGCGGGATTGGCTACCTGCACCTGGTCGAACCGCGCGCCTCCGAGGCCGGCCAGACGGATGCGATCGATGCCAGTGCACAAGCCTGCCTCGAGAAATTCCGCCCGATCTTCCGGGGCATCCTGGTATCTGCTGGCGGATATACCCCTGAAAGCGCTGCGGCGGTCATTCGCGATGGACTGGCTGATGCCGTGGCGTTCGGGCGGTTGTTCATCGCCAACCCCGACCTTCCCGAACGGGTTCGAAGTGCAGCCGGCATGAACCCTTATGACCGAACCACCTTCTACGGGGGCGACGCCAGGGGTTACACCGATTATCCACTGCTGAGCGGAGCGTGAACCGTGCTTTACCGGTATTCCGCATTCTCTGACAAACCCGGCGGTGGCAACCCGGCCGGGGTCTGGATCGGCGCCACCCTGCCGGACCCGGCCACGATGCAGCGCATTGCCGCCGAAGTCGGCTTCTCCGAGACAGCCTTTCTCTGCCCGGACCGGGGTCACACGCGAACCGTGCGCTACTTCAGTCCGGAACAGGAAATCCTGTTCTGTGGCCACGCCACCATTGCCGCCGGCGTCGTCCTCGGCGAGACGGAAGGGGAGGGAACCTATCACTTCCGGATCCGGCCGGGCGAAATACCGGTCCGGGTATTCCGGCGCGATGGTCGTTGGGAAGCAGCGTTCACCTCCGTGACGCCGGGGCATGAACGGATGGAACCCCAACGACTCGATGCGTACCTGGCGACACTGGGTTGGACCGGCGCCGACCTGGATCCGGCCCTGCCGCCCGCCCGGGCCTACGCCGGCGCCTGGCATCTCGTGATCGCGGTGCGCGATGCGCAGCGGCTGGCCGCGCTCGGGTACGACTACGACCGCCTGAAGGCGCTGATGCTCGCGGATGACCTGACCACACTGCAAATCGTCTGGCGCGAGCGGAGCGACCTGTTCCATTCACGCAACCCGTTCCCGGTGGGCGGCGTCATCGAGGACCCCGCGACAGGGGCTGCTGCCGCTGCGCTTGCCGGCTATCTCCGCGATGCAGCACTGGCCCCGGCGCCCACGTCTCTCGTGATACGCCAGGGTGAGGCGATGGGGCGGCCCAGCACGCTGTTCGTCGAGGTTCCCAGGGCCGGTGGAATCGTTGTGAGCGGCAATGCCGTCCCGATGGAGCATTGTGATGAATCAGACCACGAAAGCAGACCAGGCCGAGCAACTGGTGCGTGAATTCCTGGGGCGCGTGTGGGGACCCGCGCATGACCTGGATGCCATCGACGAGTTGATGACCGAAGATTACGGAATCTGGTCAGGCGGCAAATATGTGAAGGGCCGCGCCGAGTTCAAGCAATGGGTACGAAGCTTTCAGTCCGTGTATGCAGATGCAAGAACCGAGATCGTCGACGTTTTTTCTGATCGGGTTGGGCGGAAAGTAGTGGCCAGGTGGGTCAACACGGGCCGAAACAACGGGATATTCGGGTTGCCGCCGGATGGCCGGGAGATTTCGTTTACGGGCATCGCCATCTGGCGGGTGGAAAACGGGCGGCTGGCCGAATGCTGGGTGGAGCGGGCCGCTTTGGAGGCGGTGCAGGCGCACCGCCTGCCATGGACGGTCAGTAACTGGAGTTAGGCGTCGAGTCCGGATTTATTTCACCGAACACCTCGTCGGGGTCCTGGCCCACCGCCAGCAGCGCCTCGCGCACCACGCGGATGTCGTCGAGCACCTTGTCGACGCGATCACCGTAGTCGTACCTGGTGACCTCGATCCCGCGTGGCATGTAACAGAATGCCACTTTCAGCGCGTGCAGGATTTGCTCCTCGGATTCGCTTGCCATCGTCCGCTCTCCCAGATCAGGCCGGGCCACGGCGGGCCCATGTCCCGTGAAGAATAGAGGATTTCCCGACCTCAGAAATGCGGACCCCCCGCCCTTCCCCGTACGATGAAGCCGAATGAGAAGTTGTCCCCGGCGTTGTAAAACCGGGCTTATTCCTGCGCTGCCGGGGAGGAGGATCCCTCAGTGGCCGCGGGCGCAGGGCCGCTCCAGCCGTACTGGACCCGGCCGAACTCGAACAGGAAGTGCTGGTCCTGTGGTCCTTCCGGGGT
>JBFJWR010000175.1:0-6195 GCA_041623535.1 Pseudomonadales bacterium | reverse complement strand
GGAGTGGGGGCTGCCTACAAGGCGTAGTCTTTCAGGTCATAACCGGCGCGGCCGAAACGCAACACCCACATGCGTTCATGCCAGGCGCCCAGCACAATGCGATGGGCCGGTTTCCCGTTGACAATGATGTCATGCACGAAGGGCCGGTGCGTATGGCCGTGGATCATGATTTTGACATTGTGTTCGGCCATCACGCGGGTGACCTCGGAGGGCGTCACATCCATGATGTCCTCGGCTTTCATCGCGCTTTCGGTCTTGCTGCGCATGCGCAACTGTTTCGCCAGTTCCTGGCGTTCCTTGACCGGTCGCGCGAGGATGGCCTGCTGCCAGGCCCTGGTACGGGACTGGGCACGGAACTGCTGGTACTCGGTGTCCATTGTGCACAGCGAATCGCCGTGCATCAGCAGCACTTTTTCGCCGTAGATATCGACCACGGTCGGATCCCTGAGCAGTTTCATGCCGGTGACGCCGAGGAAGGTCTCACCGATCAGGAAGTCGCGGTTGCCGTGCATGAAATACACCGGCGTACCGGTATTCACCAGGCGGCGCAGGCAGTCTCTTACCTGGATAATGAAGGGGTCGGCGTAGTCATCGCCGATCCAGTATTCGAAGAAATCGCCGAGGATGTACAGCGCTTCCGCCTGTGGCGCCACGGTGTCGGCAAAATTGAAAAACGCCCGCGAGGTTCGTGGCTGTTCCGCGCAAAGGTGCAGATCGGAAATAAACAATACCGTCATGTCGGCACGAACCCCGCAGTCGTTCTGGTCTCGTCAGGTTAGTTGATTTCCACGGATTCTATGACCACGTCTTCGGCAGGCACGTCCTGCATGCCGGCGCGCATCGTGGTGGGCTGTTTGGCGATGTGCTGGACGACATCCAGGCCTTCGATGACCTTGCCAAATACCGCGTAGCCCCAACCGGCTGCCGAAGGCGACGTGTGATTGAGAAAGTCATTGTCGGCGACGTTGATGAAAAACTGCGCGCTGGCCGAGTGCGGATCGGACGTCCGGGCCATGGCAATCGTGCCGAGGTCGTTGGTGAGGCCGTTATCGGCTTCGTTCTTGATCGTGTCGTTGGTTTCTTTCTGCGCCATATCAGCGTCGAATCCACCGCCCTGAATCATGAAACCATCGATCACCCGGTGGAAAATGGTGCCGTTATAAAACCCGCTCTGGGCGTAATCGATGAAATTTCGCGTGGTGGCGGGTGCTTTCTCGGTGTCCAGCTCCAGTGTGATGGCACCAAAGGTGGTTTTGAGGGTGATTTGCATGCAGAAATCCTGTGTTTGGGGCAATAGAGTGGCATCAACCGTCGGTTGGCCAGCGAGGCTCTATAATATCCAGCTATGGGCAACTAGCCAAAGTTATCTTCGCAGGGCACGGACCGATGAATTTTCTGCGCGAGCGTTGGAAACGAATACGCTCTGTGAACGCGAAGTTTCTGCTGATCGTGCTGCCTTCAGTCGCGGTCATGGCGGCGGTGTTCCTGGTGGCGCTGGCCGCCGTGATCGACAGCTATCGGCAACTGGAAAACCAGCGTCGCGCCGAAGCCTTTGTTGCCGCGCAGGCCCCGGCCTTCCAGGAAGCCGTGTGGAATCTCGCCGAACCGACCATTGAAAAACTGCTGGAAGGCATTGCCAACCAGCGGGGTGTCATCTGCGCGCGGGTCACTGACGGGACTGACTTCTGGTATATCGAGAACGTGCGTGGCTGTGAAACCGGTGAAACGCAGCTGCGCGTTGCCAGTGACGTGGTGCGTTTTGAGTCCGAGGAATCCAAGAAGCTGGGTGAACTCGAGGTGCTGTTCATCGAGTCAGAACTCGGCAGTGCCGCGGTTCCGCGCCAGGCATTCTATTTCTCTGCCCTGATTCTGCTGATCATCATGTTCTCCACCATGGTGGCCATGCTGGCGATCCGGATGACGATTGCCCAGCCACTGGCGCGGATTCGCGAGTCGCTGGCGTCCTACCGCGACAGCGGCACGCGGGCGCCGGTTGAACTGGAGTCGGCCGATGAACTTGGCGAGCTGGTGCGCGAATACAACCAGATGCTGAAACAGCAGCAGCAATCCGAAGAGGTATTGCGCAAAACCCATGAAGCGCTGGAAATGGCCCGCCAGGTGGCGGTGGATGCCAGCCAGTCAAAAAGCGATTTCGTGGCCAACATGAGTCACGAAATCCGTACCCCCATGAATGCCATTATCGGCATGACGCACCTGGCCCTGCAGACCGACGTGACGCCGAAACAGCGTTACTACATGGAGAAAGTCGGCAAAGCTGCTCACAACCTGCTGGGCATCATTAACGATATTCTTGATTTCTCGAAGATCGAGGCCGGCAAGCTGGATGTCGAGAACATCCCGTTTCGCCTCGACGAGGTGCTGGAGGGGCTTGCTGATCTGCTCTCGATCAAGTTCGACGAACAGGGCATCGAGTTGTTGTTTGACCTGGATGTGGACCTGCCGCTGGCACTGGTGGGCGACGCGCTGCGCCTGGGCCAGGTCTGTACCAACCTGATCAACAACGCGCTCAAGTTCACCGAAAAAGGCGAGGTGATCGTGCGGCTGCGCCATGAACCGGAGGGGGACGGCGCCATACGCCTGCGGGTGGAAGTTGAAGACAGTGGAATCGGGATGGATGAGCAGCAGTGCGCCAAACTCTTCCAGTCCTTTTCCCAGGCCGATGCATCCACCACGCGCAAGTACGGCGGTACCGGACTGGGCCTGTCGATTTCCAAGCAGCTCGTGGAACTGATGGGCGGGTCCATCGGTGTGCGTAGCAAGCCGGGTGTCGGTTCCACGTTTTATTTTGACGTGCGCTGTGGTGTGCAGTCGGTGCAGCCGGAAAACCGGGCCGAGCAGGCCGGGGAACTGCGCGGGCTGCACGTGCTGGTTATCGATGACCATCCGGCTGCGCTGGAAGTGGTGCGGCACATGCTCGAGTCATTTTCGTTTGATGTCACCACCAGTGCTTCGGGATTGCGGGCGCTGGAACTGGCTGGCGATGGCGCGTTGTTCGACCTGGTGATCACGGATTACCGGATGCCGGGCATGGATGGCGTCGAGCTGGCCGACAGGTACCGCAAGCTGCCGGCCGGGGCCAGGGTGCCCATGATCATGCTGACCGGCCACCTGGATGCCGACCTGCGCGAGCGGGCGGAAGCGCTGGGAATCCGCTACATGATCAGCAAGCCGGTGACGCCGTCCACGTTGCTGGACTGCATCATGACCATATTTGGCAAAGCCCTGATCCCCTATGGCGGTATGCAGGCGAATCCGGAAGTGGATCACAACATGACCGGCGTCCGCCTGCTGCTGGTCGAGGACAACGAAGTGAACCAGGAGGTTGCGAGCGAGATCCTGCGCCAGGCGGGTGCCGTCGTCACCGTGGCGGAGAACGGGCTGGTGGCCACGCAGCTGGTGCGTCAGCAACCCTTCGATGCCGTGTTGATGGATTGCCAGATGCCGGTCATGGATGGCTACGAGGCCACCCGTGCCCTGCGTGGCAAGCCGGAATCGGCTGATCTGCCGATCATTGCCATGACCGCCAACGTCCTGGCGGGGGAAGCAGAAAAGTGCCGGGCGGCCGGCATGAATGATCACGTCGGCAAGCCGATCGATCTCGCCCAGCTGTTCGGCACGCTGAGCAAGTACGTGACGCCAAAACCCGCGGGTTCTGTGCCGGCGCAACGGACCAAGGTGGGGGATGTCCCCGCCGGGTCAGATCCCCTGTACGCCATTCCCGGCCTCGATGTGGCCGACGGACTGGAGCGCATGGGCGGAAACCGGGATATGTACGTACGCCTGCTCGGCAAGTTTCGGGCGAACCAGGTCGGGGTGATTACCGCTCTGCGTGCAGCGCAGCAGGCAAACGATCACCAGACCGTGTGCGAAATCGCTCACGCACTGAAGGGAGCTGCGGGCAATCTGGGTCTCACCGAGGTGGCGACATCCGCCGGACTCCTTGAAGCCAGCGCGCGTGCCGGCGAGGCAGCGCCGAAACTGGAAATGCAGCGCCTGGAGCGCCTGTTGCCGGATCTGCTGGAGCAACTGGCGGTGCTGGCTCCTTCCGCAGCCGCCACGGATCGTGGGCAGGAATCAGCAAAAGGAATTACTGTGCTGGATGCGGCCAGCCGTGCGCGGCTGGCCGGTTTGCAGGAACTGCTTGCGGATTACGATGCCGACGCAGAAGGCTTGGCGCGGGAGTTGTTGGAGAAAATGCAGGGTACTGCCCTCGTCCGACCCATGACGGCGGTGCTGTCAGCGATCGAGTCTTATGATTTTGACGATGCGGGTGAAAAACTGGCGCAATTGCTGCGATACTTAGGTGATGAAGTCGGCGCGCAGACGTCCGGTCAGAAAAACGCATGACGAATTCCCCAGGTATCAAAGAGCAGACCGTGCTGGTCGTGGACGACACGCCGGAGAATATCGACGTGCTGCGCGGCATCCTTTCCGATCATTACCGGGTCAAGGTGGCGATCAATGGTGAGGTCGCGCTGCGCATCATTGCCCAGGACGAGCCGGACCTCATCCTGCTCGACGTGATGATGCCGGGTATCAGCGGCTATGAAGTCTGCCAGACCCTGAAAGGGGACCTGCGCACCCGTCATATCCCGGTGATTTTCGTCACCGCCATGACCGAGGTGCGGGATGAAAAGAAAGGCTTTGAACTCGGTGCCGTGGACTACATCACCAAGCCGGTCAGCGCACCCATCGTACTGGCCCGGGTGCGTACCCACCTGGCGCTGTACGACCAGCAGCAGGAACTGGCGGCGCAGGTGCGGGCCAAGACCCGGGAATTGCATGAAACCCGCCTGGAAGTGATCCGCCGCCTGGGCCGGGCCGCGGAGTATCGCGACAATCAAACCGGCCTGCACGTCATCCGCATGAGCCACTACTCGCGGATCCTGGCGGTGGCGGCCGGATGCCCGGAGGCGGAGGCCGACCACCTGCTGGATGCGGCGCCGATGCACGATATCGGCAAGATCGGTATTCCGGACCGCGTGCTGCTCAAGGAAGGGCCACTCAACGACGAAGAATGGGAAGTGATGAAAAAACACCCGGCCATCGGCGCCGGGATCATCGGCAAGCATCCGCCCGGCCTGCTCGAGACAGCACGTATCATTGCGCTGACTCACCATGAAAAGTGGGATGGCAGCGGCTATCCGCGCCAGTTGAAGGGCGATGAGATACCGATTTACGGGCGCATTATCGCGGTCGCTGATGTATTCGATGCGTTGACTACCGCGCGGCCCTACAAGGGTGCCTGGACAAATGATGATGCGCTCGATCAGATCTACAAGGGCGCGGGCATCCACTTTGATCCGGAGTTGCTGGCCGTGCTGTCCGGTTGCACGCCGGAAATTCTGGAAATCCAGCGCCAATATGCGGAGAATGCGCCCCCTGTCCCAAAACCCCTGCAGGAAGAGATCAGCTAGACCGTCCGTGCTGCGACGTTTGATCTGTAATCAGCCCCCATGACTTCAATGCGTATTCACAATACTGCGAGCGGCCGGCCGGAAGAACTGGCCCCCCTGCAGGCCGGTCACGTGCGCATGTACGTGTGCGGAATGACCGTCTATGACCTGTGCCATATCGGCCATGCCCGCGTCATGGTGGTCTTCGATCTGGTGGCCAGGTACCTGCGCTGGCGCGGTCTGAACGTGCAGTACGTGCGCAACATCACGGATATCGATGACAAGATCATCCGTCGCGCGCAGGAAAACGAGGAATCCTGCGAGGCCCTTACGGAGCGCTTTATTGCGGCCATGCACGAAGATGCCGGACGACTGGGCGTGCTGCGGCCGGACGCAGAGCCCTGTGCGACGCACTACATGCCGCAGATCATTGCCATGGTGGAAAAACTGGTGGCTGGCGGGTATGCCTACCCGGCAGACAACGGCGACGTGTATTACCGCGTAAAACGATTTGCCGGGTATGGCAGCCTGTCGGGCAAGAAACTCGACGAACTGGTCTCCGGCTCGCGCGTGGATGTCGATCCGGCGAAAGAGGATCCGCTGGACTTCGTGCTCTGGAAAGCCTCCAAGCCCGGTGAACCGGCCTGGGATTCGCCGTGGGGCAGTGGGCGACCCGGCTGGCATATCGAGTGTTCCGCGATGTCCACCTGTTGCCTGGGCGATTCCTTTGACATTCACGGTGGCGGCGGCGACCTGGTGTTCCCGCATCACGAGAACG
>JBFJWR010000174.1:0-6226 GCA_041623535.1 Pseudomonadales bacterium | reverse complement strand
AAGCAAGGACACCTGGATCGTCGATGAGGAGAATGCCTGATGTTATCGCGAGTCGTCGAAACGATTTACTGGATGGCGCGCTACGTGGAACGTGCCGAGGACATGGCGCGCCTGATCAACGTGAACTCCAACCTGTTGCTGGACCTGCCCAAGGGCATTGCGCCCGGCTGGCGGCCGCTGCTGACCATTACCGGCTGCGAGGAACAATACAACGAGTTGGAGGACCGCGACGACCAGAAAGCTATTCTCCGCTTCCTGATTGGCGATCCGCGCAATACCAGCGCGATCATCTCGTCCCTGACCGCGGCGCGCGAGAACGCCCGCACCATCCGTGACGTTATCCCGCGTGAAGCCTGGGAACAGATCAACAGCATGCATCTTTACGCACGGGACAACCTGTCGACCGGCCTGTCGCAACGGGGTCGCTTCCAGTACCTGCGCGAGGTCATTTCAGCCTGCCAGCTGCTGACTGGCATGCTGGCCGGCACCATGAATCATGACGAGGGTTACCTGTTCCTGCGCATGGGCCGCAACCTGGAACGCAGCGACATGACCACGCGCATCATCGATGTGCGCTCGGCCAGCCTGCTCTCGGAAGAGACGCCCGAACTGCGCCCATTCGACAACATCCAGTGGATGAGCGTGCTCAAGTCGATGACCGGCTACCAGATGTACCGGCGCGAAATGCAGGTTTCCGTGCGCCGCGCCGACGTGTTGCGATTCCTCATGCAGAGTCCGAATTTCCCGCGCTCGGTGCTGCACTGTATGGGTGAACTGGAGAGCGCCCTGATGCTGCTGCCGCACAATGAAGACGTGCTGCGCGCGGTGGCGCGCCTGAAACGGCTGACCCAGGAAGCCGATGTACGCAAGCTCGCGCAAAGCGCACTGCATGTCTTCCTGGATGATCTGCAGTTGGGACTGGGCGACATTCACACCGAGGTGGCGAACTCCTACTTCCTGGGCAGCATGAAGCAAAGCCAGGCGCAGACTGCGGAAGTCTGAACCGCCCCGGCGCTTCGGCGGCCGCAATCCCTAACGGGCAGCGGCTCGCGCCGGCCGGATGAGCCGGAAGCCGAGCAGGAAGATGAGAATGACCAGGTACACCACCTGCTCGTAGTAACTGGCCTTGGCAGTCCAGAAAAAATGCACCATCGCCAGGATCGCGATCACGTACACCAACCGGTGCAGCCGTACCCAGTCCCGTTTCAGGCGCCGGCGCCAGCCGTCCGTCGAGGTGATTCCCAGCGGAATCAACAGTACGAGCGCACTGAATCCGACCACAATGTATGGCCGCTCCACCAGTTCTTCTGCCAGCAGGGCCGGACTCCAGCCCAGCAGGAATGTCCCGTAGGACAGGAAGTGCAGGCTCACGTAAAACAGGGCGTACAGTCCCAGCATGCGCCGCAGGCGGGTCAGCCAGGATTGCCCGGTCAGCTTACGTAGTGGCGTGACCGCCAGCGTGATCCAGAGAAAGCGGATTGACCACACACCCAGATCCTTGACCAGCGTTTCTGCCGGATCCGGCCCCAGCTGGTTGGAGAATCCCAGGTAAAAAAGGCTGACTGCCGGCACCAGGCAGAGTACGAAAAGTGCCGGTTTGATACGGCGTTCAACGACGTGGACCTGCATGACAGCGCGTCAGAAAAACTTTCGCAGGTTCATTCCGGAATACAGTGACGCGACCTGCTCCCCGTACCCGTTGAACTTGCGCGTGGGAATGTAGTTCGGACTCCACAGGGTACTCGGCAGGCGCCGCTCGCGGGCCTGGCTCCAGCGTGGATGGCTGACCTCGGGATTCACGTTGGCGTAAAAACCATACTCGTGCGGTGCCGACTTGTTCCAGGTGGTCCTGGGCATGGTTTCCGCAAGATGGATTCTGACGATCGACTTGATCGACTTGAAGCCATATTTCCAGGGCACGATCAGCCGGATTGGCGCGCCATTCTGCTTGGGCATGGCATCGCCGTACAGGCCTACCGCCAGGATAGCCAGGGGGTTCATCGCTTCATCTATCCGCAGCCCTTCGACGTAGGGGTACTCAATGGAAGACAGGCTGCGCTTCTGTCCGGGCAGGTTATCGGGGTCATAGAGGGTCGTGAAGTGCACGTACTTTGCAGCTGATGTCGGATTGAAGCGCCGCAGCAGGTCACCGAGCGGGAAACCGATCCAGGGCACGACCATGGACCAGGCTTCCACGCATCGCAGGCGGTAAACCCGTTCTTCCAGCGCATGTGGCTTGAGAATATCCTCCAGCGCGTAGGTGCCCGGCTTCTCTACCGCACCCGAGATTTCCACGGACCACGGGTCCGTCGGCAGCCGGTGTGCCAGCCGCGCGGGGTCGGCCTTGTCGAGACCGAGTTCGTAGAAGTTGTTGTAGGAGGTCACATCATCGAATGGCGTTTTCGGTTCTTCCGTCCCGTATGGACCAGGCTTCACCGACTTCAGCTTGGCACCCAGCCCATGGCCGGCCTTACCGGCAGTCTGCTCTCCGGCCTGTCCACAGCCGGGCAGCGCCGCACCCAGCCCCATGGTCAGCAGGCCGGCGGCCTGGCCCATGAACCGGCGACGGTCGCGGTACACGGACTCCGGGGTGATTTCCGAAGGCGCGGGCGCGGATTCGTCCCGAATTCTGATCAACATGAAGGGGTCTCCCGGCTGCGCCGAACCTGCGGATCCGGCAAGGAATCCGGGGTGAACTGGTAAAAACGCCCGCCGCCAAGCGGCGCGTCGGTACGTGGCTGTTCAGACCCCGGGAGCGGCCGGAGGTTCCGTGCCCTTTCTCCAGCGCAGCAGGGCCATGACGGGTCCCGACAACGCGTACGCAAAGACCAGGCAAAGCAGCACAACCGGCGGATGCAGATTGATGATGGCCACGCCCACGACGATGCCAATCAGCACATAGAACGGCACGTGGCTTTTCATATCGAGCTGCTTGAAACTGCTGTAGCGGAAGTTGCTGACCATCAGGGCACCACCGAGGGCGGTCCAGATCGCGGCAAAAATGGCCACGCCGGTCTGGTCGCCACTGATGCCCAGGTCAGCGCCCACCCAGATCATGCCCGCCACCAGCGCTGCGCCCGAGGGGCTGGGCAGGCCGGTAAAGTAGCGACTGTCCGCGGTGCCGAGATTTGAATTGAACCGTGCGAGGCGCAGTGCAGCACCGGCACAGTATATGAATGCCGCCATCCAGCCGAGTTTGCCCAGCATCGACAGGGACCAGCTGAACGCCACCAGGGCCGGCGCCACACCAAAGGCCACCATGTCCGAAAGCGAATCGTACTCCGCGCCAAAATCTGACTGGGTATTGGTCAGCCGGGCCACGCGACCGTCCATCCCATCCAGCACACCGGCAACAAAGATGGCAATTGCCGCATTCGCGAAATTACCGCTCATTCCCGCGACGATCGCATAGAAACCGGCGAACAGGGCAGCCGTGGTAAACAGGTTCGGCAGCAGGTAAATACCACGCCGCCGGTTCCGCTGTACTTCGGATTCTGCACCGGCCGGGTTCAGCGACACCACCGGATCTTTGGCGTCCGGATTGGTCGTATCGTGCGGATCAGAGCTCATCACACGTTCCATGCTGTGGGAATGTGCTGACAGTATAACAATGCCAGCAGAAACCGCCCCCAGGACGGGTAACCGTATCCGGGCGAAACAAGCTTCGCCCGGATACGGGTGGCAGCCGAGCCGTGTCTAGTTGACGCTCTTGTCGACCAGTTTCTTCTTCTGGATCCAGGGCATCATGCTGCGCAGCTTGGAGCCGACTTCCTCGATCAGGTGGCGTTCGCCAATACGACGCTTGGCCTTGAGGGTTGCAGCGCCAGCCTGGTTTTCCAGGATGAACTCGCGGGCGAACTCACCGTTCTGGATTTCCTTGAGAATGCGGCGCATCTCGGCCCGGGTTTCATCGGTGATGATGCGTGGGCCGCGGGTCAGGTCACCATACTCGGCCGTGTTGGAGATCGAGTAACGCATGTTGGCGATGCCGCCTTCATACATCAGGTCAACGATCAGCTTCAGTTCGTGCAGGCACTCGAAGTAGGCCATTTCCGGGGCGTAGCCAGCTTCCACCAGCGTTTCGAAGCCGGCCTGTACCAGCGCAGTCGCGCCACCACACAGAACAGCCTGCTCACCGAACAGGTCAGTCTCGGTCTCTTCGCGAAAATTGGTTTCAATCACACCCGCGCGACCACCACCATTGGCAGAGGCATACGACAGGGCAATATCCTTGGCCTGTCCGGTGGCATCCTGGTAGATCGCGATCAGGCTGGGCACCCCACCACCTTCGGTATAGGTGGAACGTACCAGGTGGCCCGGACCCTTGGGCGCGATCATGATCACGTCGTGGGTGGCATCCGGCTGGATCTGCTGAAAGTGGATGTTGAAGCCATGTGCGAAGGCAATCGCCGCATTGGCTTTCAGGTTCGGAGCAATCTCGTCACGGAACAGGCGCGCCTGGTGCTCGTCCGGAGCCAGGATCATCACCACGTCCGCACCGCTGACCGCGTCCTTGATTTCAGCAACCGCGAGGCCCGCTTCTTCGGCCTTGGCGCGCG
Source organism: Pseudomonadales bacterium (assembly GCA_041623535.1). GTDB lineage: Bacteria > Pseudomonadota > Gammaproteobacteria > Pseudomonadales > JBFGWM01 > JBFJWR01. Next base: position 1,667 of record JBFJWR010000174.1, on the reverse strand, counting down.
AGGAAGAGCCGGCACGCAGACCGACGACCACGTCGACACCGGAATCCTTCAGATTATTGGCATGCGCATGGCCCTGCGAGCCATAACCGATGATCGCGACCTTGCGCGACTGAATGATGGAAAGATCTGCGTCCTTATCGTAGTAAACCTGCATTGAATGCCCCCTGCATCTGGATAAAAACAGTCCGCCGTCAAAAACGGGCGGGTCAAAAAACGAGCGGAGTGTACTCCGTTACCCTGGTTTTGTCGCCCCGGATACAACCGGAAAAGTCCCTGCCAGGCGCAGGCGTTCTTCAGTTTCTTAGCTGTTGCGCGCGCCACCCGGCGCGGTCGCGGCCACTATCAAACCGCGAGCACTTTCTCGCCACGCGCGATGCTGCTGACCCCGGAGCGCACCACCTCAAGCACGTTGATATGGCCAACGGCATCGATGAAGGCGTCCAGCTTCTGAGACGTACCGGTGAGTTGCACGGTATAGATCGAGGCCGTCACGTCCACGATCTGGCCACGGAAGATATCAGAAGAGCGCTTGATCTCTTCGCGATGGTCACCGTGCGCCTTGATCTTGATCAGCATCAGTTCGCGCTCGATCAGCGCGCCTTCGGACAGGTCCATGACCTTGACCACGTCAATCAGCTTGTTGAGCTGCTTGGTGATCTGTTCGATGACCTTGTCCGGACCAAACGTGGCCAGTGTCAGGCGCGACAGCGTTTTATCCTCGGTGGGCGCCACGCTCAGCGATTCGATGTTGTAACCACGCTGCGAAAACAGTCCGATGACCCGCGACAGCGCTCCGGGTTCGTTTTCCATGAGGATCGAAATGATATGTCGCATGATCAGGTACGCTCCGTTTTGCTCAGCCACATGTCACGCATCGAGCCACCCTTGATATGCATCGGGTAGACGTGCTCGCTGCGATCCACGTAGATATCCAGGAATACCAGGCGGTCCTTGTACCTGGTAAAAGCTTCCTCCAGCGCCGGTTCCAGGTCCTTGAGGTCCGTGACCTTGATCCCGATATGCCCGTAGGCCTCGGCCAGCTTCACAAAATCAGGCAGCGATTCCATGTAGGACTCGGAATGGCGCCCGCCGTACTGCATGTCCTGCCACTGGCGAACCATGCCCAGCGACTGGTTGTTCAGGTTGATGATCTTGATCGGCAGCTTGTATTGCAGGCAGGTGGAGAGTTCCTGGATGCACATCTGTATGCTGCCCTCGCCCGTGACACAGGCAACCGCTGCGTCCGGAAAGGCAAACTGCACGCCCATTGCCGCCGGCAGACCGAAGCCCATGGTGCCCAGTCCGCCCGAGTTGATCCAGCGCCGGGGTTCGTCAAAGGCATAATGCTGCGCGGCAAACATCTGGTGCTGGCCGACGTCGGACGTCACGTAGGCCTGTCCCCTGGTGACCTTGTGCAGCGCCCGGATCACGCGTTGCGGCTTGATGGCCTCGCCCTCGACCTCATCAAAGTGCAGGCCATGATGCTGCCGCCACTCTTCGATCTGCTTCCACCACGCTTCCAGCGCCGCCGCGTCCGGCTTCAGGTGCTTGTCGTTGATGACACCGATCAGGTCCGAGATGACCGTATCCACCGGGCCCACGATGGGGATGTTGGTATCGATGGTCTTGGAGATCGACGACGGGTCGATGTCCACGTGGATGATCTT
>JBFJWR010000173.1:0-6297 GCA_041623535.1 Pseudomonadales bacterium | reverse complement strand
GATGCCGAGGTGATCGAAGCGGGCAGTGGCAACGAGGCACTCGCGCTCAGTCTTGAGCACGAGTTCGCCATGGTGCTGCTGGATGTGCAGATGCCGGATATGGACGGCTATGAAGTGGCCGAAATCATGCGCACCACCGAGCAGGGTGAAACCACGCCCATTATCTTTGTCACCGCCTCACACCGCGAATTTCTTCATGAACTGAAGGGCTACCAGGTGGGCGCTGTCGACTACATCGGCAAGCCGGTGGACGAACAGATTCTCAATTCAAAAGTCAGCTATTTTCTCGAACTTTACAGCAGTAAGCGCGATTTGCAGGAAAAGATGCGCGAGGTGAAGGAACTGAATGAGCGCATGCTGCAGGAAATCCACGCCCGGGTGGATGCGGAAGAAGAACTGCAGAAAACGGTTGCCCGCCTGGAGGCGACCCAGGAAGTGCTGAACCGGGACATCATGCGGCCGTTGATGGACATGCGTGCCGCCACTTTTGCTGCATTGAAAGCTGGCAGTAACGCGGCAAGCGAGGAAAAACTCGATGCGGCGGTTGCTGCCACCGAGTCCATGATCGAGGTGCTGGATCGCCTGATCGACACCAGTAAATAGGCCGATCGGGCCGGAACGTCAGGGAGCGTCAGAAAGTACCTTATGTAGTGATGTACTCTCACTAATCGAATTTTTTTTCATTACTTTGTTGCAGGTAAGCGGGTATGTCCGGGCCCGGGAGGGGTTTGCTGTAGTAAAACCCCTGGATTTCATTGCAACCCATCGCCAGCAGCGAATACACCTGCTTGCGGTTCTCCACCCCCTCGGCGATTACCTTCAACCCCAGTTCGCGCGCCATGGCCACGATTGCCGAAGTGATGGTCCGGTCGCCCTTGTCGGTCAGCATGTCTTTTACGAACGACTGATCGACCTTCAGGTAGTGAATGGGAAGATTCTTGAGATACTGCAGCGATGAGAAACCGGTGCCAAAGTCATCCAGAAAAATCTTGATGCCCATGTCGTTCAATTCCTGCAACCGGGCGATCACGGTGTCCATGTCTTCAATCAGTGAACTTTCGGTGACTTCGACCTGGAAGTAGTGCGGGGCAAGATCGTACTCTGCGAGGTACTTGCGTATCGTGGGATTGAAATCTTCACGGTGAATCTGGATGGCCGAACAGTTCACGGCCACCGGCGGTGCTTGGATGCCGGCGTCCAGCCAGGTGCGTAAATCCCTGCAGACTGCTCCTATGATCCAGTCCCCGACCGGTACGATGATGCCGGTGTCTTCGGCAAGCGGAATGAATTCAGCCGGAGAGATCATGCCTTCGGTCGGGTGGTTCCAGCGAATCAGCGATTCAAATCCGACCACGCAGGAATCGGTGACGCTGATCTTGGGCTGGTAATACATCTGGAATTCGTCTGCTGCCAGTGCCTCTTTCATCATGCGTTCGAGCGAAACCGAGCGCGCCACGCGTTGCATCATGGTTTCATCGAATACCGACATGGTGCCACGGCCGGCCACCTTGGCACGGCGCATGGCCATGTCGGCCTCGTGCAGCAGGCTTTCCGGTGATTCGTGCGGCTTGGTATTCAGTGAAATACCCAGGCTGCAACTGAGTTCGATGCTGTGATCGGCGACGGCAAAGGGCTGTTCAAAGGCGCCCAGTATGGTTTCCGCGGACAGGATGAGACGGGTAATGCTTTCCAGGTTTTCCATCAGCATGCAGAACTGGTCACCGGCAATCCGGGCCAGCGTGCAGCCTTCGCTGGCGCAGGCCTGCAGGCGCTCCGCCACCTGTATGAGCACCGCGTCGCCGACCTGGTGACCATAGGTGCTGTTGATGCGCGTGAAACGGTCAAGATCGATGTAAAGAACTGCCAGCAGCTTGTGCTTCGGGTCATGATCATCGCGGGCATGCAGCAGCTGGTCGATAAATCCGGACTGGTTCACCAGGTGCGTGAGGGAGTCTTCGCGCGCCATGCGCTTCACTTTCTCTTCCGAGCGAACCCGGAAAGTCACGTCAGCGCCATAAATATTGACCGTGCTGGAGTTTGAAGTGGGCGCAAAGGTCAGCGAGTAGTAAAACCCGTCCTTTGATACTTCCAGGTCAATCGGACATTTTTCTGCGACGCAGCGGAGCAGGTTTTCCTGCAGCGGTTCGGGCAGGGGCTCTTCCATGCCGCCCCCGAACAGTTGCAGGAGGAAGCGTGATGCCGGGTTGGCATAGGTCACCACGCCCATCCGGTCGGTGCGTAACACCGGGTGCGGGTTGAGTTCAGGCAGGGCACTGGTATCGAATGGGGAGCGCGTATTGAGATTGCAGATTGCTGATCCCTCGGGTACGAAGTGCTCAACATCGGCAAGATTCAGTTGTTCTGTCAGGTGGGTGATGACCCGGCAGCGGATAAAGCGTCCATCCGGCTGATATATGTTGACGTCGAAGGGCTTGGGTCCATGTTCTGCAAGGAGTTGCGAAGTCAGGACCTCGTTGTCCGCGTACAGGCTGTGCGGAACACCCTCTGGCGCCACCGCAACCATTTTTCGGGCTGATTCATTGAGGGGTGACAGGTGTCCCTCTTGATCAACGGCCACTATTGGATCGGAGCTGCCGGCGATAAATTGACCAATCAGGTCGTATGAATTCGCCATTGCGGTTTTACCATTTACCCTTGTGTGCAGCTTTCAAGCAGGTCGGGGAAGTATATGCGACCCACCGGGGGGCGGCCACCTGCCGGGCCGCGCAGACTGCTAATTCACATGCTGATTTACGGGTCCGCCCCGTAAGACTATAATCGCGCCTCTCTTTCAGGGAGCCCCGCATGCTCAGAATTGCCCAGGAAGCCCTTACTTTCGATGATGTCCTACTGGTTCCCGGGTACTCGCAGGTACTCCCGCGGGACGTGGATCTGCGCAGTCCGCTGACGCGCGCCATCACCCTGAACATCCCCTTGCTGTCCGCCGCCATGGATACGGTGACCGAAGCGCGCCTGGCGATTGCCATGGCGCAGGATGGTGGCCTGGGCGTGATTCACAAGAACATGACCGTTGAGCAGCAGGCCCGTGAAGTGCGGCTGGTCAAGAAATTCGAGAGTGGCGTGGTGCGCGACCCGTTTACCGTGACGCCGGAAACCACGGTGCGGAAATTGCTGGGCCTGACCCAGGAGCACAATATTTCCGGGGTGCCGGTTGTGCAGGGCAAGGACGAACTGGTTGGTATCGTGACCAGCCGGGATGTGCGCTTTGAAAGCCGGCTCGATACGCCGGTTTCCAGCATCATGACGCCGAAAGATCGCCTCGTGACCGTGCGCGAGGGCGCCAGTCGTGACGAAGTAAAAGCCCTGTTGCACGAGCACCGGATCGAAAAGGTGTTGGTCGTCAACGAGGACTTCCGTCTGCGCGGCCTGGTTACCGTGAAGGATTTCAACAAGGCTGCGCAGTATCCGAACGCCTGCAAGGATGAACAGGGCCGCCTGCGGGTGGGTGCTGCCATCGGTCCCGGTAGCGACGGCATGGAGCGGGCGGCGGCACTGGTGGAGGCCGGCGTCGACATCGTGGTCGTGGACACTGCCCACGGGCATTCCATCGGTGTGCTGGAGATGGTGCGCTGGCTGCGAAAAACCTATCCCGACCTGCAGATCGTGGGCGGCAATATTGCCACCGGTGAAGCGGCGAAGGCACTGGCGGATGCCGGGGTGGATGCAGTCAAGGTGGGAATCGGTCCGGGTTCCATCTGCACCACCCGTATTGTCGCCGGCATTGGTGTGCCGCAGATCACCGCGATTGCGACCGTGGCGGATGCGCTCAAGGGTACCGGCATCTCGCTGATCGCCGACGGCGGTGTGCGGTTTTCCGGCGATATCGCCAAGGCGATTGCCGCCGGAGCCCATATCGTGATGGTTGGCGGTCTGCTGGCCGGCACCGACGAGTCGCCGGGCGAGGTGGAACTGTACCAGGGGCGTACCTACAAGGCGTATCGGGGCATGGGCTCGCTGGGCGCGATGGCCGGCGATGACGGCTCCAGTGACCGGTACTTTCAGGACGCCTCCCAGGGCGTCGAGAAACTGGTGCCCGAGGGCATCGAGGGCCGGGTTGCCTACAAGGGTCCGCTCTCGGCGATCGTCCACCAGTTGATGGGCGGCCTGCGGGCATCCATGGGCTATACCGGTTGTGCCGATATGCAGACCATGCGCGAACAGCCCCAGTTTGTGACCGTGACTTCTGCCGGTATGCAGGAAAGCCACGTTCACGATGTCACCATCACCAAGGAAGCGCCCAACTACCGCGTGGGCTGACCGGGAATTTCATGCCCACAGACATACATTCCGAACGCATCCTGATCCTGGATTTCGGGTCGCAGTACACGCAGCTCATCGCCCGCCGGGTGCGCGAGGCCGGCGTCTATTGCGAACTGCGCGCCTGGGACATGGAAGAGGCCGACCTGCGCGAGTTTGCGCCCACCGGCATCATTCTTTCCGGTGGTCCTGAAACCGTCACCCTGGAGACAGCGCCACGCGCGCCACAGGCAGTGTTCGAACTCGGCGTGCCGGTGCTCGGCATCTGTTATGGCATGCAGACCATGGCCGCCCAGCTGGGCGGCAAGGTGAGTCCGTCGGCCGAGCGGGAGTTTGGCTTCGCACGGGTGAACCGGGTCGGGGACGACGGACTGCTGGCCGAAATCGAAGATCATGTCAGTGAATCGGGTGACGTTCAGCTGGATGTCTGGATGAGCCATGGGGACAAGGTCACGACCCTGCCGCCCGGGTTCCGCCTGCTGGCGAAAACCCGCAATGCCCCGATTGCCGCCATGGGTGACGATGAACGCCGCTTTTACGGCATCCAGTTCCATCCCGAGGTGACGCATACCCTGCAGGGCCAGCGCATAATCGAGCGCTTTGTGCACACTGTCTGCGGCTGCGGTGCGCGCTGGACGGCTGCCGGCATCATTGAAGACGCGATTGCCCGAATCAAGGCCGACGTCGGCGATGACCAGGTCCTGCTGGCGCTGTCCGGCGGCGTCGATTCTTCCGTCACCGCGGTGCTGCTGCACCGGGCCATCGGCGACCGCCTGACCTGCGTGTTCGTGGATCACGGGTTGCTGCGCCAGGACGAGGGCGACCAGGTCATGCGCATGTTTGCCGAGCACCTGGGTATTCGCGTGATCCGGGTGCAGGCGGAGAAACTGTTCCTTGCCGCGCTTTCCGGGGTCAAGGACCCGGAAGAAAAGCGCAAGATCATCGGCCGCATGTTCATCGAGGTGTTTGACGAGGAGTCGCACAAGCTCGACGGGGTGCGCTGGTTGGCGCAGGGCACGATCTATCCCGACGTGATCGAATCAGCAGGCGCCAAGACCGGCAAGGCGCACGTGATCAAGTCGCATCACAACGTCGGCGGCCTGCCCGAGCGCATGAACCTGAAACTGGTAGAGCCGCTGCGGGAACTGTTCAAGGACGAAGTGCGCCGCATCGGGCTGGAACTCGGCCTGCCGCATGACATGCTGTTCCGCCATCCGTTCCCCGGTCCGGGACTGGGCGTGCGTATTCTCGGGGAAGTGAAAAAGGAATACGCCGATCTGCTGCGCAAGGCCGATCATATCTTCCTGGAAGAGCTGCGGGCCGCCGATCTCTATGAGAAGACCAGCCAGGCATTTGCCGTGTTCCTGCCGGTGCGCTCGGTGGGCGTGATGGGTGATGCCCGTCGTTACGAGTACGTGATTGCGCTGCGGGCAGTCGAAACCATCGATTTCATGACCGCGCGCTGGGCGCACCTGCCCTACGAATTCCTGGAGCAGGTCAGTACCCGTATCATCAATGAGGTGGACGGTGTCTCGCGCGTCACCTACGACGTGTCCAGCAAGCCGCCCGCAACCATCGAGTGGGAATGATATGGCGAATTAAGTGATTGATATATTGGTATATGTTGATCACAACGCCGCTACAGACTCTTGACTTTCTGCTAATCTGAAACACCAGTTACACGCATCTGGCAGGGCTGATTGTGCCTGGCCATTGTTGTCGGTCTGCGCTCCCGGATAATAGTTGGTTTGGCCGATGCTTTTCCCACCGGATCCTGGGCTAAATTGGCTATAGGCTGACAATCGATACACAAGCATCGACATGTGAACTTCCGGATTTGTGAGGAGTTTGCTGTTAAATGGGCGAAAATGAGACGGTGCCAAACATCGTTTTCCGGGGGATGCAGAGGATGATCTTTTGAAAAAAGACGTGGGCGACCATTGGTGCTAAACATTCAGGATTCAGTTTTCCCGAAAAATGTGCTCGTGATTGAGGATGACGGCGATGATTTTTTGATTC
>JBFJWR010000172.1:0-6322 GCA_041623535.1 Pseudomonadales bacterium | reverse complement strand
GAATTCGTGGCCGCGCAGCATCCCGCGCTGCACCCGGGACAGACCGCCCGCATCCTGCTGAATCAGTCGCCGGTCGGCTGGCTGGGAACGCTGCATCCGCGTATCCAGGACGAACTGGAACTGCAAGGGCCGGTGCTGTTGGCGGAACTCGACCAGGAATGCCTGACCACACGCCGGCTGCCTGCGTATGCGCCGATATCCCGTCATCCGGAAGTGCGCCGCGACCTGGCCGTGGTGGTTGACAGTTCCGTCCCTGCCGACGCCCTGCTGAAGACCGTGCGCGAAGTTGCCGGTTCCGCGCTTCGCGACCTCACGGTTTTCGATGTATATCAGGGTGAAGGTATTGAAAAAGAAAGAAAAAGTGTGGCATTTACCTTGACGTTCCAGCATTCCTCGCACACCCTTAGTGAGGAAGAAGTGACGTCGGCACTGGGTCGGGTACTCGAAAAACTCCGGTCAGAACATGGTGCCAGCGTACGTTCCTGAAGAGATCAGGAACACACAGGTAAAAAGTACGCAGAGTTAGTAACTGGTTAATAAGAAAGAAGTCCTGTAAAGAATGAATGCGCTGACGAAAGCACGCATGGCGGAACGCCTTTTCGAGGAACTTGGACTGAACAAGCGGGAAGCCCGCGAGTTGGTTGAGACCTTCTTCGAGGAACTGCGTGGCGCCCTGGAAGGGCAGGAACAGATCAAGCTGTCCGGCTTTGGCAATTTCGACCTGCGGGACAAGCGAGAACGTCCCGGCAGGAACCCCAAGACCGGCGAAGAGATCCCCATTACAGCGCGTCGGGTGGTTACATTCCGCCCCGGGCAGAAACTGAAGGCACGCGTGGAAGCATATGCTGGAACCCGGTAATAACGACGAACTGCCGCCGATCCCAGGCAAGAAGTACTTCACTATTGGTGAGGTCGCAGACCTGTGCAACGTGAAGTCGCACGTCCTGCGCTACTGGGAGCAGGAGTTTCCGCAGTTAAAGCCGGTCAAGCGGCGTGGCAACCGACGCTACTACCAGCGTCAGGACGTGCTCACCATCCGCCAGATCCGCAGCCTGCTCTATGAGCACGGCTTCACCATCGGCGGGGCGCGCCTGAAGCTCTCCGGCGAAGACGCCAAGGATGACAGCTCGCAAAGTCGCCAGGTCATCCGCCAGTGCGTCACCGAACTGGAAGAAGTACTCGAAGCGCTGCGAACATAAAGCGTCCCAACCCTTCAACGGGTGAGCAGTTTCCGTTATCATCGCTGCCCTCTCACGCAGCCAACACCAAGAATCGGGGCGTAGCGCAGCCTGGTAGCGCACTTGACTGGGGGTCAAGTGGTCGCAGGTTCAAATCCTGCCGTCCCGACCAATTTTCCATTTTCTGACTTCCCGCTATGGCCAGCTTTGCGCCTGATGGCTCCTCACATTGTGTCAGGCGTGCTTAAATCTTTGGTGACGCGCCGGGCGACCACGGTGGTTGCAATCACTGGGTGAGTGCCGTAAGTGATACGGAATCGGCTCGCGCGGTCGGGCATTCAGGCAGGTCAGCGATTTGTTGAAGCTACAATAATTCGTAGCCAGTCAGTAGTGTGAGGTGGACTCAATGACGGACCAGGAAGAAACCAAGGAAGAACGTGCCTTTGCCTGGCGGCTGATCGCAGAGGTCATGGGGCAGGTGCCGGAGGATGTTCGTGGGCAACTGGACCCCGTGGCGGCTGACTGCTGGAAGATCGTACTGGCAGCTCCGATCAATAAATACGTGTACTGGCAGCGCTCCTATAAAGAATGGATTGAACGCAGCGGTTGGCGTTCAGCGGGTGGCCCCGGTGAAAAGTTTGCTGCCTGGGTGGGTGAAGCCAGGTACAAGCAACTGAAAGCGGATGGATATCACGCTCTAATACCCGTCATGCAAAGGTATTTCGAACTCGAATGCCCCGAGTTATCGCAGCCACCAGCCTTGCCGGCTTTTTGGATGCCGCCGTGCTATGGCTGCGCGCACTGCAACATTCTTATTACCGATAGCGCCAGCAAGTTTCGCGTTGCCCTCAGCTTTGAATTGCACTGTGCGGCATCGGAAGTCGACAGGCCGGCCGTGAGCAAACTGGCGGATACACCACGGCTTTGCATGGCGCGTAAGGCTTGTAAGTGACTACGTAACTTGTTGCCCTTGGCCCGCTGACCGGCCCGTTATTTCGGCGGTTGCGCCCTCTGGTGAATTGATGGGTATGCATGTGATCGCGGGTTGAATCCTGCCGTCCCAACCACCTTGCCTATCATCGATTCAAAACCCATCACGATCCAACATCTCACTCACCGGGGCTGCGCTTCTGTTCGGAACTCCGATATTGCGCCGGGCTCATGCCGGACCAACGACGGAAGGCGCGGCTGAACGCGCTGGCCTCGGCAAAGCCGAGCAGGAAGGCCACTTCGCTGATGGAATAGGCGGAATTCGCCAGGTATTGCAGGGCCAGGTCGCGGCGGGTCTCTTCGAGCAGTTCCTGGAAGCTGACGCCTTCATCGCGCAGTCGCCGGTACAGCGTGTGACGCCCCATGTTCAGTTGCTTCGAAACCCATTCCACGTCCACCTCGCCATGATGCAGGTTGCGCAGCAGCAATCTCTGTACGCGGTCGCGGAACATGCGTCCGCCGGGCAGTGTGCCGAGCAGGGATTCAGCATGTTCCAGCAGGGCGGTATAGAGGTGTGCACTGCGGTGCCGGATCGGGGCGTCCAGCCACTCCCGGTCCAGGACCAGCGAGTTGCCGCGCTGCCCGAAACGCACCGGGCAGCGGAAGATCCGCTTGTATTCGTCGGCATGGTCCGGCTCGGGATGCATGAAGTCGACCCGCACGGGGTCGATGTCCAGCGTGGTGAAGCGGCGGATACGGCTGATTCCCAGCGAAAAGATCCGCTCCACGGAATGCTGGTTGGTATAGCAGTCCGGCACGATGCGATGACCGAGGATGACGTGCCGGCCTTTCTGGACGAAGGATGCCTGGTCCGCCTCGTTGGCGAGCATGACGAAGCGGACGTAATGGCGGAATGCCTCGTCGAGATACTCGCTGTTGAATACCACGTGGGCGACCACGCTCATGTCCTCCGGCACCACGCGCTCACCCAGGCGCAGGGCATAGGCCGGATCACCGCTCAACGCCACCACCGCATCGAGAAATCGGTTCCAGGCATCCACCGGGAAACGGGCGCCCACATCCTCGACCTGGGTTCGTTGTAGGCCCGTTTCGGTGGGAATGCGCCGGTCATCGAAGCCGGCCTCCCGGAACGCGTTCCAGGTGGAGCGGAAGGTGGAGGAACAGACGGTGGGAACCTGCTTCATGAAGACCGTGGCCCGGGATTCCGAACCTGCAGTCTGCAACCAACGGTCAAGAAATTGCAATCCAGGGTCATCGTGCCACTGGTGGCAAACCCCTAGCATACGGACCGTCGAGCCGGGTGCCCGGTTTCCGTTTGCAACAGGTGAAGTGCCAGATGAATACAGAAACAAATGCAGTCCCTGCCGAACAGGGCGTGATCTTTCCGCGTGACGCCGATGGACGCCGCTCCTCCACGGCCGTGGTACGCGAGACCTTTGCCCGCGCCGTGGAGGCGGTGGATGCGAACCTGGCAGCTGCCATCCGTGGCGAGCGGCGCTGGCGGGAGCAGTACGTCGATCACCTGTACCGGATCGCCCACATTTCGGCCGGGAATCCGGAAACGGCACTCTCCATCGCCCGGGCCGGCCTGGCTGCCGCCCACCAGGCCTGCGTATTCCAGTGCGAAGCGCAGGAACTCAGTCTTGTCGATGCGATGGAGAACATCGCCCAGCCTGCTTTCCATACCGGTCGGATCCGGGGGCAGGCGTCACGCGACGGGCAGGTCTGCACCGTGCCGTACAAGGGGCAGGATCTTTCCGGGGAGGCACTGCGCGCGCAGCTCGCGGACTGGGAGGAACGCGGCATCATCGAACCCTCGTGCGGCGCTGCAGTACGCGCGATTCAGCAGGCTGAAAACCCCGACCTTTCCGGGCGCCAGTTCGTGCTGCTCGGCGCCAATTCCGAAATGGGGCCGATCGATATGCTGCTCCGGTTGGGCGCCACTGTCATCGCCGTGGACATTGAACGTCCCGAAACCTGGCTGCGACTGTTCGAAATGGCACGTGATTCTGCCGGCACCCTGGTGTTCCCGTCGCGTACCCCGCTGCCGGAGGAAGCGTCCACGGAACAACTGGCCCGGCTGGCCGGTGCGAATCTGCTGACCGACGCGCCCGGTATCTGCGCCTGGCTGCAAACATTCACTGGGCCGATGACGGTAGGCTCCTATGCCTACCTGGACGGCGCCCGCCACGTACGCGTGGCCCTGGCCATGGACGCGATTGTTGCCCGCCTGGCGCGTAGCCGCGACGACCTCAGTTACGCGGTGCTGCTTACACCCACGGATGTTTACGTGATTCCCGGGGAAGTCGCGCAGGTCTCGTTGCAGCGCAGCCGCGTTGCCTCGTTGAGCGGACTGTTGCCCGCGGTCCTGCGCATGTCGAGCAGTGACCGGGTGTTTGCCCGAAATATCCGTGCGCTGGTGGATAGCAGCAACGGGAAGCGCTACGGCATTGTCGACTGCCAGCTGATTCAGCAGGGGCCCGCTTATGCGCTGGCCAAGAGCATCCAGCGCTGGCGGGCCATGGTATTGCGTGCAGACGGGTATCGCGTGTCCGCCAACGTGGCCGCCGCGACGCGTACGCGTTCCGTGGTCAGCAACAAGTTATTCGCTGCAGCCTATCGTGGTTGCGAGGTATTTGGAGTCGAGGCATTCGAGCCCGGCACGAACAGCAAGCTGATGGCCCTGACGTTGGTGCATGACATACTCGGCAGCGATACGGCTGCGAACCCGGAGCGAACGCTGGATCACCCCCTGGAACTGTTCATGGACGGGGCCAATCATGGTGGTTTCTGGCGCATTGCGTACCAGGTGCGTAGCGCCATTGCGGCGGCCGTGGTGGCTGGTTGGGGGCTGGGTGTTTGCGCTCCCCGGCATACGGCGGGGAAAGGCCGGAGCGTCGAACCGGCAGGTGCCGACCGGACAACTGCCTAGCAGATTCAGTCACATGGTGGTAAAAAGCCCCATCACATTTGAATCCACTTGCTTTGCCGGGGCAGGCCGAGAAGAAATGAAGCCGAATCCCGATGTTCATGTTTCAACCGTGCAACCTGGCCTGGAGGGGCGGAATCCGCATGCGGGGCGCGCTGCACGAGCGATCGGGGCGCCGGCTGAAATGAGACCGCCGCACAGGGCGCGTGCCACCCGCAGCGCCGCGTTATCTTCGCGCAGCCGGGTGGCGCTGCAGTTGCAACGGATCCTGGGTTGGCTGACGGCGCCGGTCTGGATCACCATTCTGACGGTGTATATGAGGTTCGGCATGGGCTGGCGCATTGCCGACCTTGACGCGTTTCGCGCCCGCTACCGGGCACTGCGGCAACGTGGCCCGGTTCTCATCTGCGCCAATCACCTGACCCTGGTGGATTCCGCGCTGATTGCCTGGGCGCTGCAGTCTCCGGCCAGCTATCTATGGCGCTTCGAATGCATGCCCTGGAATGTGCCGGAATGGCGCAATTTCGCTGACACCGGTTGGAAAAGGGCGCTGGTCTACCTGATGAAGTGCGTTCCCATCCGGCGTGGCGGAAACCGCGCTGCCATGTCTGAATCCCTGAACCGTCTTGCCTGGCTGCTTCGCCAGGGGGAAACCGTGCTGATCTTTGCCGAGGGTGGCAGAAGCCGGACCGGCCGCATCCGCACAGAAAAACCCGCGCACGGGGTGGGCCGGCTCCTGTCCCAGGTGCCCGATTGCCAGGTGCTCTGCGTGTACCTGCGCGGCGCAGCGCAGACCAGCTGGAGTGACCTGCCGGCGCGCGGTGAGTGTTTTCATGCACGGATCGAGCCGGCCAGCCCGTCCACGGTGCATCGGGGAGTGCGTGGATCCATGGATCGGAGCAGACAGGTGCTGGACCAGCTGGTGATCATGGAATCTGCGCACCTGAGTCAGGCGCAGTCCGCCACGCCTGTTTTCGACGCGTTCACAGAAACGGATGTGAGCGCCTGACACAGTGGCGTGCATCAGGCTATCCATTGGCCGGACTCATAAGTGGTATCCAGCAGAACCGGGGATGGCCGGTTGCACCTGTACATGCCGGATGCGCGGAGCGGGGAAGCGGCCCGGTCCGAGGCCAATGACCTGTCGCCCAGCTGGAGTGGTGACGGATATGTCTATTTTGCGTCTGATCGGGAGGTCGCGGCCGCGGATCGCCGGAATATCTGGCGGGTACAGCCCGGGATCTGAGAAAAGCTGATCGCCTTT
>JBFJWR010000171.1:0-6329 GCA_041623535.1 Pseudomonadales bacterium | reverse complement strand
GCATAATCGAGCCCGAACCAGGTGACCAGCCAGAGGGTGACGAACAGGCCGCTGCCGGACGTCAGTGAGCCGTTGATCATGCCGATCAGGAACAGGCAGGCTGCACCCTGCAGCAGCCCAGGCAGGTCGCGATGGCGCGGCGCCGGGTGCAGGCCGAGATTCGGGCGGGCGATGGAGTAGATACCCAGCCCGGCGGTCAGAACGCCCAGCGCGAGCCGGGCCCAGGCTTCGGGTACCTGCAGGATGCCCATGGTGCCGAGTACGACGCCGGGCACGCCACCCAGGCAAAGCACCAGCAGTAGCGACCGGTCCAGCGGACCGCCCCGAAAGTGGCGTATCGAGGCGCCCAGGCCCAGGGCCACGCTGGCCACCTTATGGGTTGCCAGTGCCGTGGCGAACGGCAGGCCGAGAATCAGCAGTGCCGGCAGCTGCAGCAGTCCGGCCCCGCCCCCGGCCAGCGCCGAGAGGCTGTTGGCGGCAAAAGAGACCAGAAAGAGTACTATTTGATCCTGCCAGGCCATGGCAAGGAACCCTATTTGAGCGTGGCGGTCTATTCTAGCGTTGTATCTGTTTCGCGTGTGATTGTGAATGTGTCAGTATTACCGGCAGTTATGAAAACCAATAAGAACCTTGCCCGGATTTTCGCCGCGCTGCTCGTCGTGCTGATGAGCGCGCCGGTGTCTGCGGCTGGCTATTTGTATCGCTACAAGGACGCCAATGGCCGGCCGGTGATTGCGCGCTCGATTCCGCCCCAGTTCGTGGACATGGGCTACGAGGTTCTGACCGAACGCATGCGCATCGTGCGTGTCGTGCCGCCCGCCGATGTCCGCGAGAAAATGCTGGCCGAGCAGAAGGCCGAAAAAGAGCGCCTGGAAAATGACAAGCGCCTGCTCCGTACCTATAACGACGTGAAAGAGGCCGAGGAAACCCGCGACCGCAAGGTCGCCGAAATGGAATTGTTTATCGATGCCAAGAAAAAGGGCATCGATCGCTTGGAGGTCAACCTGGCAGATTCCCTGCGCAGAGCGGCCGACATGGAACGTCAGGGCAAGAAAGTGACCCCGGCGATTCTGAAAAATATCGATGCAATCAAGACGCAGATCAGCGAGGAAGGCCTCAAGCTATCCTCCATGCGGGATGAACTGCAGGAACTGCGCGGCCGGTTTGCCGACGATATCGAGCGTCTGCGCGAGTTATTGGGTGATCCTGAAGTGCCGGAGTCGCCGACTGGGGACGGGAACGTATCAGCTACGGGTGAATAAACGACCCAGCAGGTAAGTCTGCTGTTCGTCCCAGTGCTCGGTAGGCCGGGTTTCAAAACCACTGCGTACAAACTGGCGAATACGACCCTCGGCGACCGCCAGCAGCAGGTTGGCCGCCGCCGTAACCGGCAGGACCGGTGTTAATTCCTCGCGCACTTCCGCTTCACGCAGTATCTGTCGGATCTGGGTTTCCAGGCGGTCAAAGAACTGCTGTATACGTGCGCGCAGGCGTTCGGTTTCACCCGCCAGTGCATCCCCGCTGAGGATGCGCGAAATGCCGGGATTGCGTTCCGCAAACGCCAGCAACAGGGTGACGATGCGCGAGCAGCGCAATTCAGCGGAAGTTTCTTCGGCGACGATGCGGGTGATGCGGCTGAATATGCTGTCTTCGATGAACTGGATCAGTCCTTCGAACATCTTGGCCTTGCTGGGAAAATGCCGGTACAGCGCTGCTTCGGAGACACCCACTTCGCGAGCGAGGCCGGACGTGGTGATGCGTTCACCGGGACTGGCCTCCAGCATATGTGCCAGACACTGCAGTATCTGTTCCCGGCGGGAAATCTTGTGCGCTGTTTCCATCCGCGACCCGGGAGTTGGAAGACGGATTTCATCCTAGCCGCTTCACCCGGCGCAGGCAACAGATTTTGTACAAAGCGGTGGAATCAGTCGGCATCCTGAATGAGTGTGCCGATGCCGCGGTCGGTAAATATTTCCAGCAGCGTTGCGTGGCGCGTGCGCCCGTCAATGATATGTGCACTGCGTACGCCGCCACGCACGGCATTGATGGCGCTCTGTGCCTTGGGCAGCATGCCGCCCTGTATGGTCCCGTCTTTCATCAGCCCTTCGACCTCGGTGGTAGGCAGGCCGGTGAGGGTTTTTCCGGATGCATCACGAATACCGCTTACATCGGTAAGCAGGATCAGTTTCTCGGCGTTGAGTACTTCGGCCATACGTCCCGCCACCACGTCGGCATTGATGTTGTAGGACGCACCGTTGGGGCCGGCGCCTATCGGTGCAATCACCGGTGTGAACTCGGAAGCCAGCAGCATCTCGACCACGCGGGTCTGTATCGACTCGACTTCTCCGACGTGGCCGATATCGATAATCTCCGGTGCCTGCATCTCGGGACTGGTTCGCGTGACATGCAGTTTGCGCGCCCTGATCAGGTCGCCGTCCTTGCCCGTGAGTCCGCAGGCACTGCCGCCGTTCTGATTGATCAGGCTGACGATTTCCTTGTTGACCAGGCCTCCGAGCACCATCTGCACCACGTCCATGGTGTCGCTGTCGGTCACGCGCAGCCCATCCACGAAGTGGGTTTCGATGTTCAGGCGTGCAAGCAGATCGCCGATCTGGGGGCCGCCACCGTGCACGATGACCGGCAGCATTCCAACCAGTCGCATCAGTACCACGTCGCGGGCGAAACTGGCGCGCAGTTCCGGGTCGACCATGGCGTGACCGCCATACTTGATCACGATGGTACGACCGCTGAAGCGCTGTATGTAGGGCAGTGCCTCCGTCAGTACGGCCGCGATCTGCGCCGCGTTGTCCCGGGTGCCGCTCACTGGAGAATCCTGTCTGTGTGCCACGTCAGGACGGCAGGGTCAGCGAACTGTCCAGTTTTTGCAACTGCGTGCGGAAGATCTCCTTGATGCTCTGCAGGTCTTCTTCGGTATTCCCTTCGAAGCGCAGCACCAGGTTGGGCGTGGTGTTGGAAGCGCGAACCAGGCCCCAGCCATTGGCGAAATCCACCCGTACCCCGTCGATGTTGGTGATCTTGCCACCGGTAAACTCACCTTCCTTGAGCATCCGGTCGATCAGTCCGAACTTGGTCTGCTCGGTAACGGGCAGGTTGATCTCAGGCGTGCTGAAGCTGCTCGGGAAGGCGGCGAAGATCAACTCGGCGGAGCGGTCCTCGCGGCTGAGAATTTCGAGCAGGCGGGCGCCGGCATACAGGGCGTCATCAAAGCCAAACCAGCGTTCACCGAAAAACAGGTGGCCGCTCATCTCGCCGGCCAGCAGTGCGCCGGTTTCGCGGATTTTTGCCTTGATCAGCGAGTGTCCGGTTTTCCACATGATGGGCCGGCCGCCATAGTTGCTGATCAGGCGTCCGAGGTGCCGCGTGCACTTCACGTCGTAGATGACGCTGGCACCGGGATTCCGCGAGACAACATCCTTGGCGAACAGCATCAGCAGGCGGTCCGGGTAAATAATGGTGCCATCGCCGGTGACCACGCCCAGCCGGTCTGCGTCGCCATCAAAGGCCAGGCCGATGTCCGCTTGCTCTGCCTTGACCCGGGCGATGAGTTCTTTCAGGTTGTCCGGATTACCCGGGTCAGGGTGATGGTTCGGGAAGTTACCGTCCGGCTCGCTGAACAGCGCGGTGACCTCGCAGCCAAGGTCCTGGTACAACTGGGGCGCCAGCAGGCCGGCAGAACCATTCCCGCTGTCGATGACGATTTTCAGGGGCCGGCTGAGCGAAATGTCTTCCGTGATCTGCGACAGGTAGCTGGGATTCACGTCCTGTTCGCCGACGCCGCCCTCGCCGCTGACCAGGTTGCCATCAAGGATGCGCTGGCGCAGTGCGGTGATCTCGTCATTGGCCAGCGCGGCACCACCCAGCACCACTTTGAAGCCGTTGTACTGGCCGGGATTGTGACTGCCGGTGACCATGACACCGCCGGCGACGCCTTCAGCCTGGGCGGCAAAATAAAGAACCGGCGTGGCGGTCTTGCCGATGTTCAGTACCTGGCGACCACTGGCCACAAGGCCGGCTATCAGGGCCTCGGACAGGGCCGGGCTGGAATTGCGCACATCGTGACCGACGACGAAGAAACCATCGGACAATTCGGCGCCGGCACTACCGATGGCCTGCCCGACCGCGCGTGCGATGTCCTCGTTCAGGGTCTCGCCGTAGATGCCGCGAATGTCATAGGCACGGAAAATTTCCGCGGGCACGTCGATCGGTGCGCTGGGTGCGCTGGGTGCGCTGGACGCAGCGGCTTCCTGCGCGGCCAGATCATCAAGCGCGCCGGACAGGTCTTCCTCGTCCTCCTGCGCATCTTCCTCGACAAGCATTTGGCCGGCATTCAGTGGATCCACTTCCGGCGGCGGCGACGGCGGCGAAGCGGCGGCCTGCTTCTCGGGCATCGGCGGCGGCTCTTCATTCGCAGTGGCCGGACCTGCGCCACTCACCATGGCGCGCCGACGCGTGGGGGACGGCGCCTTTGCCTTTGCCTCTGCCGGTGCTGGCGCCGGCGCCGCGCGGGCCTGCAGGAAAATGGCCGCCAGTGATGCGAGCAGGCAGATCAGTCCGCCCAGACCCAGGGCGGTGCCCATCAGGCCCGAAGTAAGGACTTCGTGCTTGAGCAGCCGTTGTGAGGGCCGGAACGAGACGGACCAGAGCGGATTGGTGGTGTCCAGTG
Source organism: Pseudomonadales bacterium (assembly GCA_041623535.1). Classification (GTDB taxonomy): domain Bacteria; phylum Pseudomonadota; class Gammaproteobacteria; order Pseudomonadales; family JBFGWM01; genus JBFJWR01. The sequence goes on along the minus strand of JBFJWR010000171.1, from coordinate 1,645 downwards.
ACATGGGCCGGGCGCTGCGGTCTGCTTCGCTGCCATGCGTGAACATCTCGTTCTCGTCATCCTGCTCGGAAAACTTCTGCAACAGGCGCATGGTTCCGGCACCGGCAGGGAATGCCTGCAGAGGATTGGTCAGCACCTTGGCGTCCAGCGAAAGCAGCACCACGCCGCGAATGGGACCGCCAGGTCCGTCGTGCACTGCGCGGATCATATGCAATTGCAGAACATCGCCGCTGGCGCGCAGTTCGCCGGGCACAGACAGGCCGTCGCGGGCCTGGCGAATCATGTCCAGGTCGGCAAAGCTGAGGTCGGGACGGTCGGTCTGTTGCACGTTGAGATCGGAGGTCGGTAGCAGGCGTAACCTGCTTGCGTCCGGAATCCCGCGTATCAGCAGTGGCTCCAGCCTGGCCAGTTCAGGCAGGTTCTTGTTGTTCAGTAATTTGGCCAGGCCCGGCGTTGTGGCCAGCGAGTCCACCTGGCGCTGTGCCGCGGCAAAGCTCTGGTCGATGCTGCGCACATACTGATCGGTGTAGCTGTTGGCGAGCTGCGTGCGGAGCTTCTCGCTGCCCTGCACCATCGCACCGACATAGAGTATGAATGCCATCAGTGCCACGCCACCGCCCGTGCCAAGCACGGCGATCATCATGTATTTACGTGCGCCCTGGGTAGATTCGCTAGCTGACACCGAACTGTCTCCTGGCCTGATCCTGCTTTTAACGAGCATTGATGAAATACCAACGTGCGCCGACCATTTCAGACCGGAGCCCATAGGCAGCGCGATGCTTGCGTTGACATTATAGAGGAACGGCCGGGCAAACGGCGCTCCTGACGATGTGCGTTGTGAGGCTACTGCGTGCCGGAGTGTCCGAAGCCGCCGGTGCCGCGCGCGGACTGGTCAAACTCGTCCACGATACGCAGCGTTCCCTGTACCACGGGAACCAGTACAAACTGCGCAATGCGATCCCCCGGTTCCACGGTAAAAGGCTGTGTGCCGCGGTTCCACAGGCTGACCATCAGTTCGCCCTGGTAATCAGAGTCGATCAGTCCGGTGCCGTTGCCCAGCACGATGCCATGTTTATGGCCGAGTCCTGAACGCGGCAGGATGACTCCGGCGAGCCCGGGGTCAGCGATATGCACGGCGATGCCGGTGCGAACCAGTTCGCAGGCCCCGGGAGGGAGACCCAGTGGGGCGTCCAGGCAGGCGCGCAGGTCCATGCCGGCAGACCCCCTGGTCGCATATTCCGGGAGGGGTATCTGCGTTCCGATCCGGTCATCCAGAATCTTTACGGCAATGTCGAGCATGAGGACTCCTTGGGCTGTGGGGTCAGTGGCCGGCCTGGAAGGCTGTGGCAATCTGCTCGATGAGCGTGCGTGCCAGGGCAGACTTGCGCTGTAATTCGAGGGTGTCGACGCGGCCGTCGGCATGATAAATGCAAACGGCATTCTCGTCTCGTTCCATGCCGCCGGTGGGCGCGCCAACCAGGTTGGCGATCAGCAGGTCGAGCTTTTTACGCGCCAGCTTGTCGCGGGCATGGGCATCGAGATTGCCGGTCTCGGCAGCAAAACCCACACAGAACGGGCGCGGATCACCGGCAGACACGGTGGCGAGTATGTCCGGGTTGCGCACCAGTGACAGTGACATGGTGTC
>JBFJWR010000170.1:0-6347 GCA_041623535.1 Pseudomonadales bacterium | reverse complement strand
CGCGCCTCGTTCTGCGCCATCATCTGCGTGACGGTGTCATTCATGTAAACGATTTCGAGATCGTTGTTGGCGATCATCACGTTGGCCTGGCAGACCTTGAGGCCCGCCGCGATGCGGGCGTTTTCGGCAGCAATGGCCTGCTCTTTCGCCAGGCGGGCCAGTTCCTCGGTGCGATCCTGCCACTCGACAACGGTGCCGATACGTTCGCCCGCCTCATCGAACACGGGGGACGCGTTCAGACTGAAGGTCAGCCCGGCTATTTTCAGTTCCGTCTGGTAGGGCTCGCGCAGGCTCTCGATGATGCCGCGCTGATGTGCGGGTTCCCGGTGAAACACGTCGACACAGGTACCCACCAGGTCGCGCACCCGGAAACCGGAAAGCGCCGTCTGCAGGCGCGACTCGTTCTCGGTCATCATCCGCCGGACCGCATCATTCATGTACACGATTTCGAGGTCGTTGTTGGCGATCATCACGTTGGCCCGGCACGACTGCAGACCGGCCGCAATCCGCGCGTTCTCTGCCGCGATGCGCGCGTTCTCTGCCGCCACCCGGGCTTCCTCTTCGGCAATGGCGCGCTCGCGCTCCTGGTTGTCGCGCAGTGTGGTCTGCGTACGATCCAGATTGCGTAGCAGCTGCCCCATTTCGTCCCTGGTGGTAATCGTGATTTCGTTATCAAAACGACCGGCGGCAATATCGGAAACCATCTTGTTGATCGTCTCCAACGGCCGGATCACGGTACGCGCCACCACCAGTGCCAGCACCACCACGATGACCAGGTCGAGCAGGATGATTTGCAGGATCGTGAACCAGAACAGCTCGCTGAGCTTGGCCTTCACCCCCGCGTCATCCGCATACACCACGACCGTCCCGACCGGACTTTCCTCGAACTGCAGGGCCTGCTCCAGGCGCATGGTGTCGATCTGCGGCGCGTCTGTCACTTCAATCACGGCACCGTCAGGCTGTTTTTCCCTGCCGATCAGCAGCTTGCCACTTTTGTCGAAGGCAGCAACAGCGCGCAGCCACTCCGATTCGAGTTCGGACTCGATGGACTGCACCGCAAACTGCAACTCGAAGTTCCACAGCGGCCCGGGCAGCGATAGCGCCAAGCGCTTGGTGGCATCCTCCACCTGTCGCTCCATGGTGCGGATCAGGCGTTCCTTTTCCTGGGTGTGCGTGTAGGCGCCGAGGCCGGCGATCACGATGGTTACAACGAATACGACCTGGAGATTCAGACGAGTGCGAAGACGCATGGCCGGTTCACTTTATCGGGTAAAAAGATCGACGCGCAAAACGCGCAGAGCCGCTGCAATCAACGGACCTGTGCACGGAAATGGTCGCACTCGGATTTGCTTCGCGGAAAGACAGGAAAACAGCACGCGCCCCGACTCTCGGGCGGCACGCCTATTTCAGGCCGGCAAGGTAGTCCTTGACCAACTGGTTGGCATCGATCTTCTTGAGACCTTCATTAAAGATCGCCGCCAGTTTTTCGCCCTGCGCATTCTTGCTGAAACAGATGTACAGTTTTTTCACTTCCAGTGGTTTGGCGTTGAACTGGATGGCACCGACCTTGTCAGGAAACTGGTTGCGCAGCAGGTAATCCATCACGTTCTGGTCAATCACAGCCAGGCCGATCCGGTCGGCGGCCAGTTTCTGGATGTTCTTGTCATCGCTGGAGGCCGCATCACCGGTCAGTTCGCCACTGGCCACGGCGGCATCGAAATCAGCCGTATTGACGTAACCGGAGACCACGCCAATGCGCACATCCTTGAGATCGTTCAGTGTTTCCCACTTCACCGGCGCACTGGCGCGTTCGGCGAAACCGAGCGGGCTGTCGCCCATGGGATCAGAGAAAATAAAGCTGGCTTCGTTTTCCTTGGAATAGTACTCGGGAAAATAACCCGCATAGGCGGCGTCGTTTTCGGCCAGGTTGACGGCGCGTTTCCAGGGGTAGAACTCGACAACCAGCTTGTAGCCCATCGCCTCAAAGGCCTTTTTCGCCACCAGCGCGGAAGCACCCTGCTCGGGCAGATCAGCGCTCGTGTATGGCGGCCAGTCCAGCGAGGTAAGCTTGACAACCTTATCTTCGGCGAGCGCCGGAGAAGCGAGCGAGATCGCCAGCAATGCGGCACCACCAGCGGCCCGCAGGGGGCGCAACCACGCGGAAAAAAGCTGCCGATTCGAAAGACCAGTAAGACCAGTGGACGCGTTCAACATTATACCAACCCCAAGCATGTCAAAAGGCGATCCCGCCTGCGCGGGATCGCCACACCTTCAATTTAATCCATCAGCGTGAAAGAACGACTCACGGTGAAGTACCAGACCGGCTTGGCAACCCTTTGCCCCTGGGCATCCTGTGCACCGTCTTCACTGTGGTTGCTATAACTCACGTCGAAGTTGAACCCCTGCCAGTCGCGGGATACACCAACAATCGTGCTCTCGTTCCGGTCTTCGCCAACGCCATTGCTGCTGAACAGCACGTTGTTGTTCTTGGTCGTCGTCACGGTATAAGCCACGTGACCGGTGAATCCGTGATCCAGCGGTATGTCCTGGGACAGGCGCCAGATGAAGCTGTGGGAATTGGAACCGGCATAATCGCCCGAACGCCAGGCCTGTACCGCGGTGTTCTTGTATCCCAGGCGCAGGCTGACCTCGTTGTAATCGAAGTTGTTGGCATCCGTGATACCTATATAGGTATACCGCAGCCAGGAAATATCATAGTTAAAGTCGCCGTTTTCGCGGTAGTAACCGACGTAGTAGTCGACTTCCTGGTCTTCATCCGGCCCGGCGTATTCCACGTTCGAGGTCCAGATCCCGGCGTAGGCGCCGCTTTCATGCGAATAATCCAGGCTGACCTGCAGCGCCGGGTCCCCCTGGGTCTGCGAGATGCCATCGAATATGTAGTCCGAGGTGCCCGTAATCGTTGTGGAAATCTCGGCCGATGCGAACGGCGCGACACCCAACGCACATGCCAGGCCAATACAGGAAAAAGCTGCTCGTTTTTGCATTTTTTATAATCTCGTGGAGAACTGAAACCAGATAGCTGTGCTTAGCGCACACATTTGCTATCGCTTCTAGGCAGATTAGCAGCGATGTAAAAATGTGCCAGCAAATCATTCGATATGGGCCCGAAGGGCAGGGAATTGTCCTCGACAAGGTCCTGTTGGGAGGGGTTTGAGGCGCCCAGGGGGCACATGTGAGGAGATATTCCCCTATAATGATGAGCCGTCTTCCCGCCCCGCAAAGATGGCGGAACACATGCCCGGCGAACCGGTCCGTGGCATGCAGACCTCGCCGTCGCGCCAGGCGGAGACAGGCTTTATACAACAGCGAACATTCCTAAAGGTCTCAGCATCATGAAGAAAGTCGTCAGCGTCACATTGGGTTCATCCAAGGAAGATTTCGAGTTTCAGACCCGTTTTCTGGGCCAGGATTTCACCGTGCAACGGGTTGGCGCCGACGGCGACGATGGCAAAGCCTGGGAACTGCTGCGCCGCTACCAGTCCGAGGCGGACGCCATCGGCCTGGGATCCATCAGCGACCACTATCAGGTCGGGTCCCGCACCATCACCAACCGGGACACCGATCGTCTGAAAAAGGTGGTTACCCGGGTACCGGTGACCACTGGCGCGACCATCCGCCGCATCCTGCAGGTGCGCGCCATCCGCCATGTGCAGAAAACGCTGGGCAGCTATTTCAACAACAACCTGGTGCTGTTTCTGTCCGGCATGCGCAATTACGACATGGCAGTGGCCATGTCCGACTACACGCGCAACCTGAAGTTCGCCGACGCCATCACCCAGACTGGCGCCCCTGCCCTGCTGACCTCGCTGGACCAGCTGGAAATGTATGCCCATGGCAACCGCCTGGCCACCAGTTTTGCGCCGACGCGCATGCTGGGCAACATGCTGCCGGGACGCCTGCCGAGTTTCAGAAAGCAGGCCATCGACAGTGCCATGAAAAAATCCCATGTCATCGTGGGCACTTTTTCCGAGATCCGTAACTTCGGCACCGAGGCGAACCTCGAAGGCAAAACCCTGATCACCTCGGCCATCGACGAGGAACGCCTGGCCTTCTTTAAAGAGTGCAAGGACAACCTGGTGGTCGACGTATCGCCCCTGTTGTTCAAGAAGGTGGTCGGGCTGAACACCCTGCAGGCCATGATCCTCGCAGCACTGGAAACCACGACCGAAGAGCTCTCGGACGACGACATCTCCGAAATTCTCGACGAACTGAAAGTTGAGCCACGCCTGCTGCACCCGACCGGCAAGTTCCGCAATATCCGGCGTTTTGCCTTCGTGGTTCACCCGCTCAGTCAGGACTTCATCAAGCAGGGGCTACCGATCCCCAAGAACACGCCCAAGGCACTGATGAACCAGGTCGAGAAACTGGCGGCACACGCCCCGCCCATGATCTATTCGCGCATGGAGAACATCATCTCGCCGACCGGCGCGGAAGCCGAAGGCTGGCTGATTTCCGTCGGCGGCACACCCAAAGAGATGCTCGCCCGTAACCCCGAGTTCACCTACCGGCGGCTGCTCGCTGCGGCCAGGATGGCCGAGGATATGGGGGCGCAGGTCATGGGTCTGGGCGCATTCACCAAGGTCGTCGGCGATGCCGGCATTACCGTCGCCCGCCGGGCGGACATTCCGATTACCACCGGCAACAGCTATTCGGCTTCGGGCGCACTCTGGGCCGCTGCAGACGCAATGCGGCGCATGGGTCTGGTCAAGGTCGGAGCCAACGGCAAGGTCGCGGCCAAGACCATGGTCGTCGGCGCCACTGGTTCCATTGGCTCGGTCAGTGCCCGCCTGATGGCCATGGCGTTCGACGAGGTCTACCTGGCCGGCCGCAACCTGAAGAAACTGGAAGCACTCAAGCAGTCCATCCTCAAGGAAACCCCGGACGCAAAAGTCACCGCGACGATCGACTACGACGAGCAGCTCGCCGACATGGACATGATCGTCACCTCCACGTCCGGAGCCGGCAAGAAAATCCTGGACATCACCCGGGTCAAGCCGGGCTGCGTCATCACCGACGTCGCCCGTCCCCTGGACCTGCCGCCTGAAGAGGTGGCAAAGCGGCCGGACGTGCTGGTGATCGAATCCGGCGAGATCGAACTGCCCTCCGAGGTGCGGATGAAATCCATCAACCTGCCGCCGAACGTGATTTACGCCTGCCTGGCCGAAACCGTGGTACTGGCACTGGAAGGCCGCTTCGAAGTGTTCACCATTGGTCGCGACACCGAGTGGCAGAAGGTGAAGGAAATCTACAAGCTGGGGCTCAAGCACGGCATGAAGCTGGCTGCCATCTCTGGCGTCAATGGCGTCTATACCGACGAGGATATTCAGCAGGTGGTGAAACTCGCCCGCGAGGCCCGCAAGACCTGGAAGGACTCCGGGAGCACCACCACCGCGCTGGCCTCCTAGGACGGGAACCGTCGCCAGCCCGGGACTTCCGGGCTGGCGGGACAACTCGGCAAACGCGGCGCCGCGCTCGCTGCAAGGGCTCCGGGGCCAGCCTTGAACGACGGTTTTACGGCGTTTTTTCCACCGCTCCGGTAGTACCTCAGTACAATTACGGGCGGACTGAATTCGGCAGAATTTAGCACTTAAGGAACCCTGTATTTCAGGGGTCCATTGCTAGAGAAATCCGGAGTCCTCACGTGGCCACCGCCATTCAAATCGCCCCCTCTGCCGTCGCTATTGGTACTGTTGTTGCACTTTCCGGAACCGCCCAGGCGAAGAATCCTGCGACCGGTGAAGTGCGCGATCTTCATGTTGGAGACACCGTCTACGCCGATGAGATTATCGTCACGGCTGCTGGCAGTGCCCTGGCAATCGAGTTTCGTGATGGCCGCCGCATGGACATGGGCGGCAATTCGGAACTGGCACTGGATGCGGAAGTTTTTGATCCTGCTGCCCTGACCGGTGGCGAAGCCGCTACTGAGCAGGCACTTGCTGCCCTGGTAAGCAGTGGCGACCCAGACGTGGACGCCATTCAGCAGGCCCTGCTGGCCGGCCAGGACCCCGCTGAACTGGAAGCCACGGCCGCCGGACAGGGTGGCGCCGAAGACGATGGTTCGTCCTTCGTGGTGCTGGATCGTTCACGCCAGCAGACCACGCCCGATTCCGGGTTCACTACCGACCCGATCTCGCCGCAATTCAGCCCGGTCACGCCGGAAGTGATCCCCGTTCTCGCAGACGAGAGCACTCCTGCACCGGTCAACCTGCTGCCGGAGGCTAACGATGATGCCGGATCGATGTTTGAGGACGACAGTGGGGTCAGCATCCCCAACCTGAACGATATTCTCGGCGACGACCCGACCGTCCTGTCGTGGACCAGCCAGG
>JBFJWR010000169.1:0-6364 GCA_041623535.1 Pseudomonadales bacterium | reverse complement strand
GCGACGCTCCAGTTGCAGAATAATTCCCGAACTAAAGAGTAAATCACCGGAATTGGCAAGCAAAATGCGGCCCACTGCGACTCGAATTCCCGGTGATCTGGCAAACCCATCTGAAACCAACCATGCTTTGGCATGGAAAAAGTAAGGAAGAATCGCCCTTGAGCCCGTTCGATTTTTACGTGCAGTACGAGTATGCGTTCGCCGCGGTGCAGCTGAGCCTGGCCATGCTCGGCATGGGCGCCACGCTGACCCCCGGCGATTTTGCCGAGGTGGTACGCGACCCCAAGGGCTTTGCCGCCGGCATGGTCATGCAGATACTCGGCGTCCCCCTGCTGGCGCTGTTGTTCATTTCCATGCTGGAACTGGACCCCGGCGTGGCGGTCGGCCTCGCGCTTTGCGCATCCATCCCCGGTGGCACGGTTTCCAATATTTTCACGTTTCTCGGGCGCGGCCATGTCGCGCTATCCATCGCCCTGACCGCAGTCACTACCCTCGCCTGCCTGGTGACCACGCCGATCCTGCTGGGCTGGCTGATCGCGGAACACATGCCGCCGGACTTCATGATGCCGGCGGCCAAGATCGCCATGGAGATCGGCCTCTACCTGATGCTGCCGCTCGGCCTGGGCATGCTCTTTCTGCAGCTGTTCAGCGCCCATGCCGAGCGCCTTTCGCATTACTGCATTCGGGGTTCGCTGTTCGTCATCGTACTGATTGTGATCGGCGCAGCCGGCGCGGGCCGTCTCGACATGGAAGCATTCGGGGCCGCCAACGCGGTGATCATCCTGGTATTCATCACCGTGCTCGCGGTTGTTTCCGCCGCGGTTCCGCGATTGCTGAATCTCGACTGGCCGGACGTGACCGCCATCAACATCGAGGTCACCGTGCGCAATACCAACCTCGGCCTGCTGATCAAGGCATCCCTGTTTCCGGCCGTGGTCGGTGTCGCCGATCCGGTCGGTGACAACGTCCTGTTCACGGTGCTGCTGTTTGGCGGGATCATGCTGCTGGTGGGCAGCGGACTGGTGTTTTTCTACCGGAAACAGATTCCGCTACCGGCTTCCTGAACATCCCGAGGAATGCCCGGGAGCGGCTCCGGATGCCAGCGCAGCGCAGACTTTCGATCAATAAATAAGCAGGGCATACTGTGCATTGACTTGATTGGAGTGCCAGCCGACATGATTCCCAGATTCCTCCGCCCGATGCCACTGCCCGCCACCCTGATCCTGCTGGGACTGCTGTCACCCGTTCACATTGCACAGGCCGAGGTTGTCACGCCGCCACCGACGCCGCAGGGACCATGCGGGGAAGGATCGCGCCCGGAAACCGGCATGCAGGGACGCGTCCCACCGGCAGATCATGCGAGTGGCCGCGCGGCGGAGGGCTACACCTGCAACACCGAGGCAGTCGGCAGCTACACCTTCATGTCCAAGAACTACGAAGCGAACCCGTTCGGCACCGTGGGCGGCTTCAAGGTACACCGCTACGTGGACAAGCAGGGCCAGGTCTGCGCCTTCTACGACACCACGCTGCTGGCTCCCACCAGCCTGTTCGATGCCGAAGTCGGTATCAACGTTCTGGACATGAGCGACCCGGCCAACCCGGTACACACCGCGCGCCTGACCACGCCAGCCATGATCTCCCCGCATGAATCACTGGTGCTCAGCGAGGAACGCGGCCTGCTGGCGGCGGTACTGGGCAACCCGTCCATCGGCCCGGGCGTGGTCGACATCTACGATGTCAGCGAGGACTGCACGCAGCCGGTACTGAAAACCTCTGCGCCGGTGGGTGTGTTCGGCCATGAAAGCGGCATGTCCCCGGATGGCAATATTTTCTATTCGGCATCGCCCGCCACCCCGACCCTGACCGCCATCGACATCCGCGACCCGATGTTGCCGCGCCCGATCTGGACCGGCGAGTATTACTCGCATGGCCTGTCGCTGAGCGCCGACGGTAACCGTGCCTACGTGGCGCACACGCCCAGGGACCGCGCCAATGGCCTGCTGATCCTCGACGTTTCCGAGATCCAGGCCGCCGTGACGGACCCCACCGCGTTCGGCAACCCGTTCCCCGGCACATCCGACCCCTCCGGTCAGACCCGTGAGCCGCAGGCATACGTGGTTTCGGAACTCACCTGGGACACGGTCAGCATCCCGCAGAACGCCATACCGGTCACCATCGGCGGCAAGCCTTACGTCATTGAAATCGACGAATATTCCTCGAATGCCGAAGGCGGTGGCGGCGGCACACACGGCAGCATCGTCGGTGCCGGCCGCATCATCGACATCAGCGATGAAACCAAGCCGAGAGTCATTTCCGACCTGCGCCTCGCCGTACATCAGCCCGAAGTGCGGGATGAAATCGCCAACGACCCGGGCGCCAGCATGCCGGCGCAAGGCTATGCCGGACACTACTGCGGCGTACCCACCCGCGTGGAACCCACCATCGTCGCCTGCAGCATGATCGTCTCCGGCCTGCGGATTTTTGACATCCGCGACCCCGCCAACCCGGTCGAGGTGGCCTACTTCAATGCACCGATCCCGCCACGCGCGACGCCCGGCATACAGGCCAGCAACTGGGCCATGTCCGCGCCCGCCTTTGTGCCCGAGCGCAAGGAGATCTGGTACACCGACGGCTTCAGCGGTTTCTACGTGGTCCGCGTGACCAATGATGCGTGGCCGGACAACGAGCAGGAAAAGAAAGCCAAAAAAGAGAAGAAAGAAAAGAAAGAGAAAAAAGAAAAGGACAAGTAGTCCGGCCACCGCCGGGCGTGCGCCGGACCCTGCCCGCGCCACGGGTGATGACTGGCGCAGGCCCGCGCTAGAATGGCTACATCATCCCGCAGGGAGCCTACCGGTCAGTCACCATGAACACACGACGCTTTTCCCGCCCCGGCCTATACGGCCTGCTCGCCTTCCTGGTTTTTACCAGCCTTCCTGCCAGCGCAGCGGATGAAGACTCCGTCACCAGCCAGCTGGTTGTCAAAGGCATTCACATGCTCAGTGGCAAAGGCGGCAACATCGGCCTGATGATCGGTGCCGATGGCACCTTCCTGATTGACGACCAGTTCGCGCCCGCAACCCAGGCCATCCTCGACGCAATCAATGCGGTGGGAGGCACCGCGCCCCGGTTCCTGTTCAACACGCATTACCATGGTGACCATACCGGCGGGAACGAGAACTTCGGCACGGCCGGCGCGGTCATCATGGCGCATGACAAGGTGCGCAGCAGGCTGGCAGCCGGATACGAGATCAAGGCCTTCAACCGCAAGACAGAACCTGCACCTGCAGCCGCGCTACCCGTGGTGACCTATGGCGAAACCCTGTCACTGCACATCAACGGTGAGCAGATCCGGGCCATACATGTCAGCAACGCGCATACCGATGGCGATTCCGTGCTGCATTTTACGAACAGCAACGTGATCCATACCGGTGACATATTTTTCAACGGTTTCTTTCCATTTATCGACGTGGAACACGGCGGCAGCCTGCCCGGCATGCTGGCGGCCGTGAACCGCATCCTGGAAATTGCCAACCAGCACACCGCCATCATTCCCGGCCACGGGCCACTGGCATCGCGAAAGGATCTCGTCGTCTATCGCGACATGCTGCAGACGGCACTGGATCGCCTGTCTGCATTGCGCGGGGAAAAACTGAGCGCCGCGCAGGCAATCGCCCGCCAGCCGCTGGCGGACCTGGACAAGACCTGGGGGAAGGTGATGTTTACTGCCGACAAGTGGATCGCACTGGTCTACGAAACAGTGCCCTAGTTCAACTGCCGAACCATTTACGAACAACGCGGTGGGGACTTCGTGGTGAATTCCACCGCGGCAGACTCACCAGCTTGCAAGTTCCTGCCATTCCGGCTGCGTGGATTTTTCCACCTCGCGCAGCAGGCGGTCGATGATGTTTTTCTTCTGCCGCCCGTCGGCGTTTTCCTTGTGGCACACGACACCGTGGATGGAAGCCGACTCGGCACGCCCCTGCTTACTGAGATGCGCGCTTAACTGCCGCCCCATTGCGCCAAGATCCGCGAGCGATTCCAGGCGCCCCGGCTTGTCGTTTATGAAGAAAATGTAACCCGGCGGCTGCGCAAAAAATATCACCTGCTCGCCAAACGCAGCACGAACCGCATTGGCAAACTCCAGGCGCAATAACGCTTTTTCTTCAGGTCTGAGTTTGACTGTCCAGTCCGCAGGCTTGGTGCGCAATTGCAACACGCCAACAGTGGCCGGTTTGCCTGCAACATGCGCCCGTTCCAACAAGCCGGCAAGCAACAACTCTCCGGCCGCGATGCCCCAGACCTTGGTTTCCGCGTCGAGCAGATTCTTCGTGCTGTGACCAAACTTGGCGACGATGCGGGCGAGTACGTCAGCATGCAGGCCGCGGTTTTGCATTTCGGTTTCCACCCAATGACCGAGCGAATGCAGGCGCCGTCGATCCAGGCTGTTGAGTTTGCGCGGACGGGTGTCAATGAGGCACAGGGTTCCCAGTGGCAGGCCCATGTCCGATCGCACGGGCATGCCAACATAAAAACGGATCCCGGGCGGCCCCGTCACCAACGGATTATCTTTGAAAAGCGGATGAACCGATGCATCTTCAATTTCATAGATCTCTGTTTGCAGAATTGCGTGGCCGCAAAAGGAAATGCAACGATCCGTCTCGGCTGCCGCAATTCCCTGGGCCGACTTGAACCACTGTTTGTCCTCATGCACAAAGCTGATCAGTACGATGGGCACATCGAAAGTTTTCCTGGCCGCCTCGGTAATCACATCAAAGCGCCGTTCTGCAGGCAGATACACCTGCTGCAAATCATCAAGTGCCTGTTGACGGGCGACCTCTTCCGGATGATTCGGCGGCGCAGTATTCACGGGGGCAGTGTTTTCACCGGACTGACCGGACACCACGGTTCCAACCAGCCGATTCATATGACTGATCAGGAATGACTCGAAGGTTTCCGGTCGTAGAATCTGCTTGGAATGAAACGCAATCCGCCGGCGTCCGAACATTCGATAGACATCCACCGGAAGATCGACGATCTCAACCCCGGTCAGAAAAATGATGCAGGTATCGGGATAGGCGTCTGCAGTCTCAATAATAAAACCGGCACTGCGTTCCGCACCCAGGTGCCAGTCACAGATAATGATGTCATAGGCGCGTGCCGCCACGCTTGCTTTCGCCTCTTCCAGCGTGGAAGCAAAACGGAGATCAAAATTACGCTGATGGCTGCTGGTCAGGATGTCGGCAATGAAGGTTCGGTCATCGGGATCATCATCAATCACCAGTACCGCGTAAAAGTTTTTCAGCTGCTGCAGTATTTCTGTTTCCAGGCGATTGGTGGACAGCACATCCTTGGAAACAAAACGAATGCGGCCGCCATCCAGGTATTCCTGCAATTCCGGATCGAAGGGAATGTGCTCCTGCCCGGAGGTCAGCAGAACGGGCAGGTAGGAGGAATGCTCCAACACTTCCAGCAAAAGCGGCGAACTGGACTGACTGGCCTCGGTCTGATCCAGCTTGTAATCAGCGATGACGATATCGAAGCTCTCACGCGTCATTGCCTGCCGGGCTTGCTTAATGGAATTAACCGACGTCACCACGTAACCAACCGGGTCGAGGACGCTCAGGATACTTGCGAATATCAGCGCATCATCCGGATCGTCTTCCAGGTGCAGAATGCGGATGATCCGGCTATGAGTTTCGGTCTTTGGTTCAGGCATGGTGGTCTGTCCAGTTACTGCAGGTCAGCCTTCGATCAGATAACTATAGAGTACGCCGAACTTGCATTATTTGCGTCTCAGCATCACTTCCAGCTCAGGGATGCGAAGATATGCTCCACTTCATCTGCCAGCTTGGGAAAGTAATGATCCCTTGCACCCAGGTACAGCACCAGGTGCAGGTGGCCCTCGGCGTTGAAGTGACCCAGTACCAGGCCGGCATAGACCAGCCCGCCCTGTGAGATGAACTGCAAACGGAAGCGGAACCCGGGACGCCCGCCAAACTGGGCGGGACGCAGTTCCGTGGATTCGGCGCTGACTGCCCCGAACTGCATCATGGTGGCACTGACCAATTCGGCGACCTCGTGTGGATCCATGCCGACCCGGTACTTCGGACGGTATTTGTCCACGTTCGGCGAGACCAGTACCGCCTGTATCGGCCGCTCGAACAGGGTCTGCCCGTCTTCCAGCGCGCGGTAAAAACGCAACTGCTGCAACAGGGGGCCATCCACGGTCCAGATTTCGACGTTGCGCCAGCCGGTGCGCGACCAGCTGGCCTGCGACTGCACGCGGTACTGGTCGAATATTTCGCGCGATTCTCCGGGATCAATGCCACGACCGCTCATGGCGCAGCCGGCCAACAACACCGTC
>JBFJWR010000168.1:0-6485 GCA_041623535.1 Pseudomonadales bacterium | reverse complement strand
TTATGTGGAATGACCACACCGCGCTCGCCGCGCCTTGCCTGCTGAAAAAACTGCCGCGAGCGCGGCGCGCGAGGGCTTAATCAGAGGTTCCATACATCCATGTACCGTTCGCGCTGACGCCCGGAATCTGCGCTTCCCAGGCCGGCGTTGTTCGATGGTCTGCAGGGCAGTTTAGGTAAGTGCCACTCGCTCTTGTGGAAATTAAACCGCCAGGTCAGCCAGCAGGCGGGCCTGGGCACAGATGCGCTCTTCGCCTTCCGCCGGACGGTTCAGGTCGTACTTGCCATCTGCGCCCAGTTCCCAGCTCTGGCAGTTGTCCGCGAGATAGAGTTCCAGTTCCTGCAGCAGACGCGCCGCCAGTTTTTCATTCTTGACCGGGAAGCAGGTTTCCACCCGGCGCAGCAGGTTGCGCTCCATCAGGTCGGCGCTGGAAAGATAGACCTGTGGCTTGTCATCGTTGGCGAACCACATGGCGCGAGAGTGCTCCAGGTAGCGACCGACTACCGAGCGCACGCGGATGTTTTCGGAAACGCCCGGAATGCCGGGTCGCAGGCAGCACATGCCGCGCACGATCAGATCCACCTGCACGCCGGCCTGGCCGGCGCGATACAGTGCCCTTATCACTTTCGGCTCGGTCAGTCCGTTTACCTTGATAATGATGCGGGCCGGCTTGCCCTGTGTGGCGTGCGTTGCCTCGCGCTTGATCATCTCGAGAATTTGCTTGTGCAGCGTGAAGGGAGCATGCAGCACTTCCTTGACGCGCATGGCGCGGCCCATGCCGGTCAGTTGCATGAACAGCTTGTGTACGTCATTGGTCGTCGTGGTGTCGCAGGTGAGCAGGCTGTAGTCGGTATACAGGCGCGCGTTCAGTGCATGGTAATTGCCGGTGCCGAGATGCGCATAGCGACGCAGTTCGCCCTGCTCACGTCGTACCACCAGCATCATTTTGGAATGCGTCTTGAAGCTGACCACCCCGTAGCAAACCACCGCGCCGGCTTCCTGCAGGCGACTTGCGAGTGTCAGGTTTTCCTCTTCGTCGAAGCGGGCGCGTATCTCGATCACCGCGGTGACCTCGGTGCCGGCGCGCGCGGCGTCCACCAGTGCGCTGACAATCTCGGAATCGGCACCGGTGCGGTACAGGGTCTGCCGGATGGCCAGCACGTTCGGATCCTTGGCGGACTGCCGGATGAGGTCAACCACCGGCGTGAAGGACTCGAACGGGTGGTGCAGCAGGATGTCAGACTTGCGTATCGCATCAAAAATGTTGTCTGCCCGCTGCAGCAGCTTGGGTACCCCCGGTGTGAACGGGGTGTAGGAAAGCTGGCTGAGTTGTTCCAGCCGGGTGATGGAGAACATGCGCGTCAGGTTGACCGGCCCGTTTACGCGATAACACTCACTCTCGGTCAGATCGAACTGCCGCAGCAACGCCTCGACCAGTTCCTCCGGGCAGTTCTCGGCCGTCTCCAGCCGTACCGCGTCACCGTAGCGACGCGAGTGCAACTCACCGCGCATGGCGCGCGCGAGGTCATCCACCTCGTCAGATTCCAGGTTGAGGTCGGCATTGCGCGTGATGCGGAACTGGTAACAGCCATCAATGGTCATGCCCGGGAACAGCCGGTCGGCATAGTTGTGAATGATGGATGACAGGAAGACAAACGCGTTGGGGCCGCCGCCGACATCCGCGGGCAACTGGATCAGGCGTGGCAATGAGCGGGGGGCCGGGATGATGGCAAGGCCCGACTCGCGACCAAACGCATCCTTGCCATCGAGTTCGACGATGAAGTTCAGGCTCTTGTTTACCAGGCGCGGGAAGGGGTGGGCCGGGTCCAGTCCGATCGGGCTGACTACCGGCTGAATCTCGGCCTTGAAATAGTTGTAAATCCAGTCTTCCTGATCCTTGTTCCACTGCTCACGGCGCAGAAAACAGATGCCTTCCTCTTCCAGCGCCGGTAGCAGGATGTTGTTGAGCATCGAGTACTGGGTATCCACCAGCATGTGGCAGATGTCGGAGACCTCGCGCAGCACGTCCCGCGGGTGCATGCCGTCTGCATCGGAATACTCGCGGGAAAACTTGATCTGGCTTTTCAGTTGCGCCACGCGGATCTCGAAGAACTCATCGGTGTTGGCGCTGAATATCAGCAGGAACTTGAGGCGTTCCATCAGCGGGTGTTCAGTCATTACCGCCTGTTGCAGTACGCGAAGATTGAACTGCAGATGGCTCAGCAGGCGGTTCAGGTACAGTGAACTGTCCGACAGGCTGGCGGTGTCCTCGGGCAGCTCCTCGGTTTCAAATGCGGCGTCACTGAGATCCATGGCCGTTTCCACGATCTGTTCCCGCTCTTCTTCGCTGATCATGTGCTTTCCGGTTTTCATTGGTTCAACTGCTCTGCTGCGCGCAGGGCAAAATAGGTAAGAATGCCGTCTGCACCGGCGCGGCGAATGCACAGCAGGGACTCGAGCATCACCGCATCGCCATCCAGCCAGCCTTGCGCGGCTGCTGCCTGATGCATGGCGTACTCGCCGCTGACCTGGTACACAAAAGTGGGCACGCGAAACTCGGTTTTTACGCGGTAAACAATGTCGAGATAGGGCATGCCGGGCTTGATCATGACCATGTCGGCGCCTTCCTCGAGGTCCAGTGCCACCTCGTGCAGGGCCTCATCGCTGTTTGCGCTGTCCATCTGGTAACTGTGTTTGTCGCCGCTGCCGAGGCTGGCGGCAGAGCCAACCGCATCCCGGAACGGGCCGTAATATTTCGATGCATACTTGGCTGAGTAAGCGAGGATGCGTGCGTTATGGTGTCCGTCAGATTCCAGCGCGGCGCGGACAGCACCAATGCGGCCGTCCATCATGTCCGACGGCGCGACCACGTCGGCACCGGCCCGGACATGGCTGAGCGCCTGCTTCACCAGTGCTTCCACGGTGGCGTCGTTGGTCACGTATCCGGAAGCGTCCAGCAGTCCGTCCTGGCCATGGGTGGTGTAGGGGTCGAGCGCCACGTCGCTGATGATGCCGAGTTCGGGCACCGCCTCTTTTGCCGCGGCGATCGCGCGTTGCGCCAGTCCATCCGCATGCCAGGCGGCGGCAGCATCGGCACTTTTGTCAGTGCCGGCGACGACCGGGAAAATGGCCAGCGCGCTGATGCCCAGGGAATGCGCGGTTCGGGCATCCTTCACCAGTTCATCGATGGTCAGGCGTTCGATGCCCGGCATCGACGGGACGGGCTCGCGCCCGCCCTGGCCTTCACGGACGAAGACCGGGTAAATCAACTGTGCGGGGGTCAGCGCCGTTTCCCGCATCAGGCGCCGCGAAAACGCATCCCGCCGAATGCGCCGCAGGCGGGTGGAGGGAAAACGGCGGTGGAACGCTGTGGTCATGCCCGTGCCCGTCTGCCTGATTCCTGAAAATTGAATACTCAATATAACAATTGCCCGTCGATGCTGCCTTGTGTCGCGCTGGATTGCAGTATGATCAGGGGGGCCGGGCAGCATGGGCGGATTCATTCTGAAGCCGTAAACCGGCCATGACTTGTGGGGGTGGACGTTGCAACGAGGCAGACTGGGCTTTCTGGCACTGATCCTGCTCGGGATTGCGCTCTTTTTCTGGTTCGATCTGGGTCGTTACCTGGATCTTGCCTACCTTGCGGGCGAGCGGGAACAACTGCAGGCCCGGTTTCAGGCAGCGCCGCTCACCTCGCTGGGCCTGTTCATGCTGATGTATGCCGCGGTTACCGGCCTCTCACTGCCGGGCGCCGCGGTGCTGACCCTGGCCGCTGGCGCCCTGTTTGGCTTCTGGGCGGGCCTGGTGGCGGTATCTCTGGCCAGCACGCTGGGTGCGACCCTGGCTTTCCTGATGTCGCGCTTCATTCTGCGTGACTGGGTGCAGAACCGTTTCGGTCGCAACCTTGCAGCGCTGAACCGGGGCATGGAAAAGGAAGGCAGTTTTTATCTGTTCACGCTGCGCCTGGTACCCCTGTTTCCCTTTTTTGTAATCAATCTGGCCATGGGACTGACGCCGATCCGGGTGACTACCTATGCCTGGGTCAGCATGGTGGGCATGCTGCCCGGTACCATGGCGTACGTGAATGCCGGCACCCAGCTCGGTCAGCTGGAAAGTGCATCCGGCATTCTCAGTCCGGCGCTGCTCGGGTCGTTTGTGCTGTTGGGGCTCTTTCCTCTGATAGCGAAGCGGGCCGTCGACGCGATCAAGGCACGGCGGGTCTATGCGGACTGGCAGCCGCCGGCGCATTTCGATCGCAACCTGGTGGTCATCGGCGCGGGTGCCGCGGGCCTGGTCACTTCCTATATTGCCGCCGTCGTGCGGGCGCGGGTCACGCTGGTGGAGCGTGCACGCATGGGCGGCGATTGCCTGAATACCGGCTGTGTTCCCAGCAAGGCGTTGCTGCGCTCGGCACGGGCCGCGCACGAGCAGCGCACTGCCGGCGTGCTGGGTTTGCGCAGCGACCCGCCGCAGGTGGACTTTGCTGCGGTGATGGAGCGGGTGCAGGCCGTGATTCAGCGCATCGAGCCACACGACTCGGTGGAGCGTTACGAGGGCCTGGGTGTCGAATGCCGGACCGGGAATGCCCGGCTGGTCTCCCCCTGGCAGGTGGAAATAGATGGCGAACCGCTGACCGCCCGCACCATCGTGCTGGCCACGGGTGCGCGGCCGGCAGTGCCGCCGATTCCGGGCATAGAAAAAACCGGATACCTCACGTCCGATACCGTCTGGTCTCTGCGCGAGCTGCCGGGACGCCTGCTCGTCATTGGTGGCGGACCGATCGGCTGTGAACTGGCACAGGCGTTTGCCCGGCTGGGCAGCAAGGTGACCATCGTGGACCTGGCAGAGCGCCTGTTGCCGCGCGAAGATCCCGATGTTTCGGCGCTGATGGGTGCGCGTTTTCAGGAAGAAGGCATCGAATTGCTGCTCGGTCGCCAACCCGGGGAATTCCTCCAGCACGAGGGCGAAAAGGTGCTGCTGGTGTCCGATGGCGATGTCAGTGTACGTGTGGGCTTTGACGAACTGCTGGTTTGTACCGGTCGCGCGGCGCGTACCGAGGGCATGGGGCTGGAAGAACTGGGCATCGAACGGGCTGCCAATGGCACGCTGCGGGTCAACGAGTACCTGCAGACGCGCTTCCCCAACATTCTCGCCTGCGGCGATGTGGCTGGCCCGTACCAGTTTACCCACGTGGCCTCGCACCAGGCCTGGTACGCGGCAGTGAATGGCCTGTTCGGGCGGTTCTGGCGTTTTCGCGTCGATTACTCGGTGATTCCCTGGTGTACATTCACGGACCCCGAAGTGGCGCGGGTGGGCATCAACGAAACCGAGGCAGCGGACAACGACACCCCGTTCGAATTGGTACGCTATGACCTGGCCGATCTGGACCGGGCACTGGCGGACGAGGCCGCGCAGGGTTTCGTCAAGGTGCTGGTCGCCCCGGGAACCGACCGCATACTCGGCGCCACCGTGGTCGGTCACAATGCCGGCGAGACCATCAATGAATTCGTGCTCGCCATGCGCCACGGCCTGGGGCTGAACAAGATTCTCGGCACCATCCACATCTATCCGACGATGTCGGAAGGCAACAAGTTTGCTGCCGGTGCCTGGAAGCAGGCCCACGCGCCGGAAAAAGTGCTGTGCCTGCTGGGCTGGTTTCACGGCCTGCAGGCAGGGCCCGCGAAAGCCGCGGCGTCGCCGAAACCCGCGGCGCCACAGAATGAGGAGTAATTGAGAATGACAGTGGTAGACAACGTACGCGAGCGCTACTCGCAGGGTGCGCAGTCCGTGCAGGCGGAATTATGCTGCCCGGTGGACTACGACCGCGAACTGCTGCGCATGCTGCCCACGGAAATCGTGGAGCGGGATTACGGTTGTGGCGATCCCTCCCGCTACGTGCGCGAAGGTGATCACGTTCTGGACCTCGGCAGTGGCGGTGGCAAGATCTGCTACATGGCCGCGCAGTTGGTCGGCGAGCAGGGCCGGGTGACCGGCGTCGACATGAATGAAGACATGCTGGAACTGGCACGTTCCCACCAGGCCACCATGGCCGAACGGCTGGGCGGGGACCGGGTGCGTTTCTGCCGGGGTTACATTCAGGACCTGGCCCTGGACCTGGACGCGCTCGCCGGCTGGCTTGCCGAACATCCGGCAAACGATCTCGAAACCTTGCGCGCGCTGGAAGCCCGCCGTGCGCAGTTGCGCAGCGAAGCGCCAATGATTGCGGACAACTCCCAGGACCTGGTCATCTCAAACTGCGTGCTGAACCTCGTGGAGACCGGGCACCGGGAGCAGTTGATCAGCGAAATTTACCGCGTGCTGCGCCCGGGCGGACGGGTGGCCATCTCTGACATCGTGGCCGATGCCGAGGTGCCGGCAGAACTGCAGGCCGACCCGGAGTTGTGGTCGGGCTGCATCTCGGGCGCCTTCCACGAGCATGCGTTCCTGGAAGCCTTCCGCGCAGCCGGGTTCGTGTCGATTGCCTA